>JAUXCL010000177.1 GCA_030618905.1 Bacteroidales bacterium
AATCCAATGCAATATTAACATCCTCAACTATCTGAAAGTCATACATGCCGACACAGATGAAATCAGCACCATTATCAAATGCGTACTTGGATCCCTTTTCAGGCCTTATAGCTCCGGCTGCCAGTGTTTTGAAGGCAATCCAGGGCTCTTCCAGGTTACTCATATAATCAACTGCTTCCTGAGGCTTTAAACAAAAATTATTGTCCATCCAACCGGGTTCCGGCACATCCTTTCTCTCAAGATCAACCTTTGCTGACCAGTAATCATTGGTGTGAAGCGTTTTTACCCAGAAGTCGGGTTTAATACCGTGCTCCACACATGCCATTATCGTCTCTATGCGGTGAGCCCCGACACCTGCCGGTTTACCATAACCGCGAATAAGTTCAAGTCCTTCAGCAAGTTCATCAAAAAATGATTCGTCATTATCCCATACCCGCTTATCAGATTTACCACCATGGCTGTACAGGGCATGTGCTCCACCTTCTACTGAAATCTCAATGCCTTCCCTGAAATTATTTCCGGCACCACAATCTGAGATAAACTGCATCTTTCCGCCGGTTTCCTGCCGGTATTTGCTAACGATGCGACATTGCGCCGGATTTGAAATGATGGCATTTATACCACATTGTTCTGCCAGCTGCAGCGTCGTCATTACCTTCTCATCATTATGATACATCTTAATCAATTTATCCACATAGATCAGGTCCCGCGCATGAGACCAACCCCCAATCAGATTTCCTCCCATTACCAGCCGGCTTAGTTCAAAATCTCCAATTTTCCCTTTCGGTATGGTCCCTTTCAGATCTTCAAGTGAAGTATATTGAAAATTTTTCAGCGTGGCACTGGAGATTGCATCCGTCTGGTCCATCAGGAATTTCTTTTCCAAACTATCCCATTTGGTTTTTTTGTAAAGCACATATGCGAATGCACCCAGAAAAGGAACACTGATCATATCCACCAAAAACTCACGGCGTTTATTTGCGTTTAGGCCTTCCACTCCTGATCCCGGAACCGGTGCATTTGGCCTTTCCTCTCTCCAGCGTTTAAGCCAACGGTCAAGCCCGAAGAGGAATCCTACAGGAAGGACCGCGAATACACCAAGGATAAATATTTCGATCAGGTTCTTATCAACCCACTGGTAATTACCTTCAGCGGGCACACCAAGTGTGTGGCCAAAGATGGGAGGGTAAGCAACAAAATAGAAAAGAAGCAAAACCGCTCCGGCCACTGAAGACCAGCGTACGAACAAGCCAATAAACAATGACAACCCGATTAGTATCAGTCCCCATACATTCAAAAAATCAACAACCCTCAAAACCTCAGGGGTGGAAGCCATCCAATTAAATAAATCGGCGAAAATCCATTTTGATCCGAGCAGGTAAAATTTGGCAGTCCATACAGGGTTCATTAACTTGGTAATACCTTCGTAAAGGAAATGCCAGCCAACCAGGATCCTTAGTATGGTAAGCAGATAAGATGAGTATTTTTTCATGGGGAAGTTTTTTTAATGTTTAAATACTAATTTGAATTAATTATTTTATCCATACGTTGAGAAACATCAAGCAAACGTTCCCTGTCACCTCCCTCAACTTCCGCAGTGATCCATTTTCCCTTGTAATCAATAGTATTGAGTGCTTTCATTACAACAGGCCAATTATTATCACCCTCCATTAATTCGACACCAAATCCCTTCCAGACTCCTTCGTTTTTCATGATCTCTTTACTGTATTCTTTCATATGCAGTTTCATAATACGAGACTGCAAAGTTTCTATCCAGTGCTCCGGCCAGCCATAACGGAGGATATTTCCAATATCAAAATACCAGCCTACCAATGGATGGTTAATCTCATCAATAAAGCGCTTGGCTTCCAGGGGACTCAGAATAAAATTATTCCATACATTCTCAAGGGCTAATTGCATACCTGTCTTTTCAACAAAGGGTATCAATTCCCTGATGGAAGCCTGGGATTGATAATATGCCTGTTCATAGGAGACCTTGTCATTTACCACTCCAGGCACAACGAGTACTGTATCACCACCATAATCCTTTATATCCTGCAAGGAGGTTGCAACAGATTTTATACATTCTGCCCTGACAGCCGGATCAGGATCAGACAATGGTTTTGACCAATGATCTTTGTTGATTACGCTGGGAAGTTCAATACCGCTTTTTTCTTTAGCCTCAAGAACTTCTCCTGTATCAAAATCATTGGGACTATTGAGTTCTACACCGTCAAACCCCAGGTCTTTTACCAGTTTAAACTTGTCGGCCAGAGATAAATCTTCATCTATCATACCAAATACAAGGCTTTTCTTGAGAATTACTTTTTTTGCATTCATATCAATTGATTGTTTTTTATTAGTAAAAGAGGAAAACGGAAGTGCAGCAGCGGCGACAATTCCGGTTGAGGTTTTTAAAAAGTTTTTTCTGTTCATAATCTGTATGGTTTATTATTTCTGAAGGATAAACCGGCCGTTGTATATCTTGCTATTGGTTTTATCTTCAATAATATAATTGTACTGTCCGGCAGCATAGTTTCCCAGGTAAATAGCTATTTCATCTCCGAGCACATTTCGCTTCACTGATCTTATTAAATATCTGCCATTCAGATCTATAATGGAAATATCCAGCATTGCGTTTTGAAGTTTTTCAGGAATATTGAAAATCAGCCACTCATTGGTTGGATTCGGATAAATCTTTATTCCACCATTAAATAAGGCTTCAATAGAGGTTATATCAATGACGACAGGATCTGAATATGTACCTGAACATTGATCAATCATCACCAGAACAGTATACGATCCCGATACATTTGCAGTTAATGTTTTATTGTTTTCACCAGGGATAAGAACGTTGTCCAGGTACCAATAATTGGCAGTGTCTGAGCTGGAAGTAAGAATTATTTGCTCATTTTCGGTGGTCTCTGTGATAATTGGCCTGGCAGGTACTACACAAAATGTCTGATGAACCGTGTCGGAGGGATGATAAGAATCATTCCCCGCTTGATATGCCTGGATTTGAACTTCTCCCGGACCATGAATGATCAATACATTATTTTCAATTTTAACATTCCCCTTTAGTACCATAAATCCCACTTCCAGTCCGGATGAAGCTGAAGCAGCTAAACTAAGCTCAGTTATCTCTTCTGGTGTGTCATTGATTAATTCAAAAGTGATTGTTTGATTTACCTTATCAATTGTTCCATCGCAATCATTGTCTTTGCCATCAGCAACTGGTGGAGCTCCGGGATATGTCAGACTGTCCGCATCATCACACTCGCAAGCGGATCCAAAGCCATCACCGTCGGCATCAGTCTGGTCGTTGTTTGGCACAGACAGACAATTGTCAGAATAGTCAGGAATTCCATCTCCATCTGCATCATTGTCTGTATCAACGATTAATGAGCTCATCACTTCAGGAGCGGATTTCCCGTGCGTATTCCAGAGATCATAAAGGACCTGGCCGGAATTGTTCGTGACATTTTCATCCCTCAGGAACTCTACATATTCCTTAGACATCGTTTGGTAATATAATACTACCTCAACCGTATCGGTAGTTAATGGAACGGAATACTGTGTGTCGTCCCAATATTGTCCGTCCGAATAGGTGTATCCGACCGGTTCGGATTGGATGGTTTCGAAATTTGCATTGGTAAAGCCCCTCGGTGGGATCCGGTTATCGAAATACATTTTATTATTCAGCGCAAAATGGAATGAGGGACCTGGATCCGATCCGGCAATGGAAGCAATATTTGAATCAAGGCCAGGTTTTGCTTCATAAATTTTTACATCCTGGTCCTGAGTTAGCACAGCGGTTGATGGATTATAATGTCCTGATTCATATACGACAACACCGTCTTTGTCTTTTGCCACCAGGTTTAGCCACATTCTTCTTCCTTCAGGGTATCCGGAGGGAAGTTTATGTCCAGTTTCATTTGTCACCCTTACATTCACAAGATAGTTATTACCATCGTCATTGATTGTCATTTCCAATGTGGCTGCCGTTTGAAGCATCCCTCTTGCCCTGGCTGCTGCAGAGTCAAGGGCAACGGCATCAACTTCACCGGGATGTGTTTGTTTGATCAATTCAGGGGCAAAGGTATTCCCCCCGGTTAAGTCATGATGTGGCAGGTCATTCCTGTAGACCGCTGAACCTTGTTTCGAAGCCATGCCACTGATATCTCTCATGTGGCAGTCCTGGCAAGTGGATACATATGATTTGTTCCCCCCGAATTGAGGAGCATAGATCCCAATACTGGTGTTATAATCACTCATTAACCACTCACTGTAAGTCCTTTCTACCGGAAACAAAGCGTAGGTATTGAATGTTTCTGAGGGCTGGCCAAAATCATTTGGCGTATATGTTCCATCCGGATTTCTGTCATAGACGGGATTACTAATATCATGGCAGGTTCCACAAATGGCTGACTCCCGATGAAAGGGTGAATAGTGAACTTTGTGCATTGCACGTGCATCTGAGAATGGTCCTCTTTTTGCAGGATCAGAATCTACAACATACATTCCGTTTCCGGACATTGGCGGTATTTCTGTGATTGTTTGTAAATATTCCTGGTCTGATGCATAAGTATGATCCGTATAATATTCATCATTCGGAAAAGGATTTACCCCTATTTCTGCCGGTTTAATCATCCGGTGACAAATATCGCAATGTACACCTTCTCTGTCTGCAGCTGTTAGTGCTGAACCGTCTGTTGGCTCGGATCTGTCTCCCAACCAGCCTTCCGGTGAATGACAACGTATACAAAAATCTCCGGCGTCAGGAACATCCTGGTTTGCAATGGTCAGGGCGGCTAAATATATAGGATCGCGTGCAGCCTGAGCCATCATTCCTCCTCGCCAGTTGAAAAAAGGTTCAACCTCAATATCATACCCTCCATGGCAGATATCACAAATCCCTGGTGATTCAAAGTTTCCGGATTCACCATCCTGAGATCCCGGCAGGAAAAAATCATCTATCGTACTGGGTACAACTGCTGATATTACCAGGATCACTGCTAGTGACAAGGTGAGCAATTGCCATCGAAGATGTTTGTTATTCGTACTCCATGCTTTCATATTTGGGAAAATACTTTTGGGGTTGACAGTTATAATCAAGTAATCAGCTAAAAGTTAATGATTTATTTATTAATCTTGGATATCCGGTACATTCTGGATGATAATTCAGATTTATTAAAAATAAATGCCTGGAT
>JAUXCL010000089.1 GCA_030618905.1 Bacteroidales bacterium
ATCATCATTGACCATGGCGGCTGAACCATCAAAATTAAAAATCAGCTCATTAATTTTCAGGCTGTTCTTTTTAAAAGTATACATCTCATTCTTAAGGTCAGCATCCAGGATGGCCTTGAATTCGATCATAGTATTATGTAGATAATTTACCCCACCCTCTGTCACTGTGATCGATTTGATCAGGGTAGAAGTATTTACTTTTGTATTGTTGGCGGAAAAATCGCCATTCAGGG
Source organism: Bacteroidales bacterium (assembly GCA_030618905.1). Taxonomy (GTDB): domain Bacteria; phylum Bacteroidota; class Bacteroidia; order Bacteroidales; family B18-G4; genus JAUWGC01. The sequence goes on from JAUXCL010000089.1 coordinate 234, forward strand.
TATGCCGAAGCCCTTCCACAAGGACCGTTGTATTCGAGCTCTTGTCAATATAGACAAGCCTTGCATCCACAACTTCAAGCTTACGCAAAGAAATCACGAAATCCGATGTTTGATCTGCTACGGGTTCTTCCGGCTTTGCATCCGCAGGTTTTGCAATATCCCAATTGGCTTTTCCATCTTCGTTCACCAGCAATGTCAGCTCCGGCTGATCAATCAGGATTTTCCGGATCCTGTACAGATCTCCTTCAATCACACTGATCAGGTCGATCGTCACGGCAAAGGAATGAATTTCAGCCAGGGTATCTCCATTAAATTCGTTGACACCGATGACCGTGATACCGTCAATGTGAAAGCTGAAATGCGGAAAGTTCCGGATCAGTGATAAACCAAAGTCCTTAAAATCTACCCTGGCATTTACCTCCTTGTTGATTTCTTCTTTAACCTTATCCATGATCTGGTTCTTAAAGAAATATGGAAGGATACTTACAATGATCAGCAAGCTGATAAAGATAATGATGAGGACTTTGAAAAATTTCCAGATGCGTTTGCCTTTGTTATTCATGACCTGTAAATTTATTATTGCTATACCTGTCTCAGGTATTTTAACTTGGCTTCCAGGAGTGCCAGTTCTTTCCTGGCTTTCCCGATCTTCTTTTCGAATTCTTCTTTCAGCAGGTTGGCCTTCTGGGATTTGGCAAGGAAGCCAATATTGTTTTCCCAGAGGTTGATCTCATCCCTCAGCTTATTGACCTTATTCTGGACGAAGCCTTGTTCCTTGCGTATCATCCTGTCTCCTTCAGCAGTATCCCTGACAGACTCATAGCGGGTCTTAAAAGCTTCTGCCTGGAGCTCCATTGAATTGATCTTAAGCTTATTGAGTTGTTTGTCGATGACCTTGCGGAATTCAATCTGGATTTTTTCTTTCTCCTTGATAGGCACAAAACCTATTTCCATCCATTGCCTCTGGTAATCCTTGATCACATTCAGGCTTTTCGTTTTGTCATCACTAAATTTATGGGCGATGATTTGTTCCAGGATATCCTGTTTTTTCTTCAGGTTCTCCGCCTCATGTTCATGAATATTGGAATAGTATTCGGATTTGGCATTAAAGAATTCATCACAGGCAGACCTGAATCTTTTCCATATCTTATCCGAATGCTTGCGTGGAACCGGGCCGATCTTTTTCCACTCCTGCTGAAGCCTGATCAGGTCCTGGCTCGTCTTTTTCCATTCGGTGCTATCTTTCATATTCTCTGCCTCTGTGCAAAGATCGATTTTGAGGTTGTAATTATGGAGTTGCTCCTCCTTGATCTTACCCAGGAAGGATTTCTTATTGTTGAAAAAGGTGTTGAGGGATGACTTAAAACGGCTCCACACCTCGTTATTCTCTTTCCTGGGTGCTCTTCCGACCGTCTTCCAGATCTTGAACAATTCATTGATCTGGTTGGTCTGATCCTGCCATTCCTTCAGGCTTGCGGGTTCTTTTGTGAGTATCTCTTCAGCCTTTTCACTAAGGGCAATTTTGGCAAGATGATTTTTCTGCTGCTCTTCATGCAGCTGCTCATAATGCTCTCTTCTGCGCTCGTTGATCTTGTCGGTGGCAGTTTTAAAACGCTCCCAGATCTCATCACGTTTTTCATGAGGAACAGGACCAATTTCCTTCCAATCCTCGTGGTATTTCTGTAACTGCTTAAAGGATTTTATAATGGATGTCTCCAGCAACAGCTCTTCGGTGAGCTCACAGAGTTTGACTTTGGCTTCCAGGTTTTTCTTCAGGTCCAGGTCTCTTAGCTCCCTGTTTATCTTGACCTTATCAAAAAACTTCTCAACCAGGAAGTGATAACTCTGCCATAAGTTGGATACTTCACCTGCGGGTACCAGTCCTATTTCCTTCCAGTTGTTCTGCAAGGCTTTAAATTCATCGTATGTCTTTTTGAGTGTCTCTTCAGAGCTGATCAACTCTTTGAGATGTTCGAGAATTTGTTTTTTCTTCTCAAGGTTATCAATTTTGGCTTTTTCAAGTCCCTGCAGGTATATTGCCTTATTCTTCTTATAGACTTCAAAAGCCGCTTTGAACTTTTTTTCCTGGGGATCATCTTCCGCTTTATAGGCTTCTTTGTCTCCCCCCTCTTCGATATATTTATTGAACAGCTTTTCTTTTTCTTCCTTATTCAGCTTCAGAAAAGCTACTTTGATAAGGGCAATTTTTGTTTTGATGATTGCCACGTCCGCATTCTGCACCAATTCCTGCAGTTTTTCAACCAGTTCTTCGCGGTTCAGCTGATCATACTGAATCTCTTCAAGGTCTTTTTTCTCTTCGGGCTCAACATCTGCTTCAGCATCCTCATCTTCATCCTTATGCTCAGCCTTATCTTCATGTACTTCTTCATAAGCCTCAATATGCTCCTCAATCTCCTCTTTCCTCACTTCTTCCTTCACTTCTTCGCTTTTCGCTTTGACTTCTTCGCTCTCTTCACTCCCCGCCTCTGGCGGGATGTCGCTCGGCTTCGCCTCTCTCCACTTCACACTCGCCGCTTCCTCCGGGATCTGTTTTTGTTGTTCTTTCTTATCCATTACAAATTTCAATTATGTGTCTAACTAAAGACTTTTAAAGGTTTCCAATACTTTTTTTAAAGGAATGCAAAAATAGCAATAATTTGTTGTGAACTACAAATTATTCGAGAACAGATCTATTAAAAATTATATATCCAATATTGAAGAAAATGGTATACTGGTCGTCAGACCTGTCATAATAATTGACACTTAAGCTCAAAGGACCAAGCGGGCTGTGCCAAACAAACGCAGCCGTGGCCATCACAGATCGTTTTGTGAACTCAGTACCATAATTAACAGATTTGTCTTCCTCCTGTATGATCTCCTGGTATGGCTGAAAAAGGTATCCTTCCACGCGCAAATCCATCCTCTTATGCAACCTGGATATTACTTTTAATCCGCCGGCAACATAATTATGGGCCCGGTAATTAGGCAGGAAAAGCACCTTGCTTTCAGGGATGGGCTCGAAAGATGGGGATGCCATCATCGTAGAAATATAATTATGGAACAAGGGTTGATTGGATACCATCAGTTCTCCATAAAACCCGAATGTAAAAGGCCCCAGCCGCTGAAAATAATTATCGTAAATCAACTTGAATTGAATCCAATCATGGTGTTTTTTATACTCCTCTGCGTTAACAGACGTGGATCCGGGAATATTCTTTTCTATGCCATTCACATAGTTCAGGGAGAGCAATAAACGGGCCCCACTATTGGCATACTGCTTATAATTCAATGAATTCAGCTCAAAAAGGACCTGGGGTGTATAGAAATCAAAATAAGTTACATCAGCTGTATCCAAACGTGTAAATTCATTGGTCTGATAATATTTATTTTTTGTTCTTGCAAGGGCAGCACCAACAACCAGCTTACCTTTATTGGTAACGGGTACACCCACGTCAAGATATAAAAAGCTCTCGTTGTCAATAAGATAAGAGGGGGTAATATCTTCGAAAAAATATGATGAACTTCTGAAATAGTTCTTATTGTTGTATATAAATCCTCCTTCCAGGAATGAAGATGGCCTGGAAGGAAAATCGATCCTTGTTTTGGCCATTACTGAACTGTAAAAACGCCCAAAGTAAACATTTCCACCTATTTCAAAAGCCTGGGCACCAAGGTGTTTATATTTGGCCTCAATAAATGCAGCATTGGCTGCTGTTGAACTGATATTGCCTCCGAACTGTACATGGAAGCGCTCAGCTGGTTTTACGTCCAGGAATAAAGTATAATATCCTGTGGAGATTTTATATTCAAGCTGTGGGAAAATATTTCTGATTTTGTCATCTGCGATGAGCTCAAAATAGTCATTTTTAACTTCGTCCAGTGTAAGGAGCTCTGATTTCTGCTTCAGCAGCTTGTTGACATATGTGGTCTGTCCTTTGGTTAATCCCCTGATATTGATTGAATCGATAACTAAAGGTGGTTTCCTTTCGGTGAATTCGTCCCTCCTCTTTTGTCGCTCATCCATGCTAACCCTTTCATGCACCAGCGACTTGATTTCTTCCATCATCTTGATGGTGTGCTTATATCCACTATCGATGAATGCTTTGGTATGACTAAAATCTACGACATTTACATCACCCAGCTCATGTTCAACCAAAACACCATCCTTAAGTATAACGTCATAATCTGTTTTAGCCACCAGCATGTTTTGAATTTGGGAAATGATATCATCAGGATCGGGTTTTTCGTAATTACCTGCAGCCTTGCTCCCAATGATCACATCAGGTTGAAAATCACTGATGGCAACATCTGATGGAAAATTATTGTACATCCCCCCATCAAATAATAACTTACCATCGATTTCAATAGGCTTGTAATAAAACGGGAAAGTCATGGATGCCCTGATTGCATTGCCAAGCTGCCCTTTATTCAAGACCACCGCCTTACGGGATTCTATATCGGAAGCCACACAACGGAAAGGAACAAACAAAGAGTCAAAATTATAGTCAGCTACCGCACTGGAGCTTGAAAACAGCTTCATGAATGCAAAATCCATCTCATATGGTGCAATAATGTTGGTAGGAAGCTTAGATTTCAGTTTGTTCTTTTTGACGTCATAATCGAATTTCAAGGTTACCCATGACGCATTGGGGGCTTCCTCTTTAAAATAATAGGTGTAATTGCTTTCTATTTCGCCCGAAACCCATTTTTTAAATTCATCTGAGGCGATCATTGCCTCTATCTCCTCCAGCGTATATCCACTTGCATACAATCCTCCAACGATGGCCCCCATTGAAGTACCTGTAATATAGTCAATAGGGATATCATGATCTTCCAGGGCCTTGAGTAAACCAATGTGTGCAACTCCCTTGGAACCACCACCACTCAATACCAGGGCTACCCTCTGCGCTTCGGAGAATAAAGTGGTGAGGCAGAATATGCAGGTGAATATCAAACTTGGCAGTAACCTGGTCATTTTAATTATACTTTATCCAGTGCCTGCTCAAGGTCCTGGATGATATCTTCAATGTCTTCTATGCCAACACTCAACCTGACCAAACCATCTGAGATTCCAGCCTTTTGTTTGGCTTCCAGGGTCATTTTGGCATGTGTCATGGAAGCCGGATGTTGAATAAGGGTCTCAATCCCACCTAAAGATACGGCCAATAAAGCCAGATTCATCGAGTCCATCAACACTTTTCCTGGCTCATAACCTCCTTTCAATCCAAAGCTGATCATGGCACCCGGTCCTTTCATTTGCTTTAAAGCCAATTCATATTGGGGGTGTGAAGACAGTCCCGGAAATTTGATCCAGTCAACCTTAGGGTGATTAGTCAGAAATGCAGCCACCTTAATGGCATTATCCTGTGCCCTGTCGATCCTGATGCCGAGCGTTTTCAGTCCCCTGCGTGCCAGGAATGCCTGGTGCGGGTCCATATTACAACCCAGATTGATCATCACTCCACGCAATAATTTATTATCTTCAGCGGTTTTGGAGATCAGCATACCTGCCACAACGTCGGCATGTCCATTGATAAATTTAGTCATGGAATGCAATACAAGATCTACGCCCAGGTCAAGTGGTTTCTGAAGGTAAGGACTACAAAAAGTATTGTCGACACATACCCGGATGCCATGCTCATGTGCCAGGTCCGACAAAGCACGAAGATCAGTAATATCCATTGTCGGGTTGGCTGGCGTTTCAGTATAGATCAGCTTGGTATTGGGCTGAATAGCCTGTCTGACCTGCTCGAGGTCAGAAGTGTCGACAAAAGTACTTTCCACTCCAAAATTCACATATAAGGTTTCCAGTACTACCCGGGCCGGCCCGTAAACCGCATTATGGCTGACTATGTGGGCACCGGCACCCAGGAATGCAAGATATACACAATTGACAGCGCCCATACCTGATGAGGTGGCAATACCATCATAACCATTTTCAAGGGAGGCCATGGTTTTTTCCAGGTCCCGAATAGTCGGATTCCCAATCCGTGTATAAATATATCCATCATCCTCTCCTGCGAAACAGGCTGCACCATGATCGGCATTTCTGAATTTAAAGGTAGATGACTGATATATTGGGGTTACCGCACTGCCCAGCGCATCTTCATATTCACCCCCATGGATCAGTTTCGAATTGAAGCCGGATTTTTTTAAACTCATATCTTCGGATGCCATTTAAATATTAAGGTTATTTATATATGTTAATACAAAAAAGACTGCCTCTGCAAGCAGTCTTCTTATATTTTAGAATTTTCTTAAAAAGGCCAGAAGTTGTTATCATACCAGATCTGTTCCTTCAGGTCCTCATTGATCTTATGAAGCCAAAAATGATGGCCTTTTTCCCAATCTGCCAACATCTGGTACATCTCTTTTTCATTAGGATCGGTGGCTTGTTCTGCCCTCTCGGAATAAATCTGTACTGCCCGTGTTTCGAAATCCATCGCAGCTGAGATGGCTGCCGCTTCAAAACCTGCCGCACTGATCTCTTTTTTTATCTCTTCCGACAAGATCTCCATAACGGTATCTTCATCAGGATGTCCAGCTGTTTCATTTTTTACAAATGAATGATTCTTTTCATAATGTGCAAATTGCTTTGACAGGAATTCAATATGCTCCTCCTCTTCATCTGCCATCATCTGAAAGATCTTCCTTGCTGCTTCACTTTGGGTTTGCCTTGCACAGGTGGAATAGAAAGCTTTTCCCCTTCTTTCGAGAAGGATAGCTTCTTTGAGTATGTCTACTGCTGATTTCGTCATAATTGAAAGCTTATTTCGGTTGTTTCTAAAGAAGACAAAGATACATCAAATTTTGTTCAGGCACCATGACATTAAGCTAAGATTAACATGGCTTTTTTAATTATTTTTGCTTTATATAAATCCTGAGAATTTGACAATAAAAGAATCACTTGCTGAACTTTTCACGCAATGGGCAGGACATAGTCCGCTGGATATTAGAAGCTTGCAAGGATCCGGATCAAACCGGAAATACTTCAGGCTTTTCAGTGAACATCAGACTGCGGTTGGTGTGTACCATCCTGACAAAGCTGAAAACAAAGCCTTTATCAGTTTTTCCCGGCATTTTTTTAAGCAGGGATTGCCGGTTCCGGAAATATATTCTTCAGACCCGGAACAGGGTATCTACCTGCTGGAGGACCTGGGGGATCTTACCCTGTTTGACCTGGCCAGGAAGGCAAAACAATCAGGTGATTTTGACCGCAAATTGATTATGCTTTACAAAGAGGTAATTGATAAGCTGATACAATTTCAAATAACGGCAGGAAAAGACCTTGATTACAGTGTTTGTTATCCCCGCCCTGATTTCGACGAACAATCCATTGCCTGGGATCTTAATTATTTCAAATATAATTTCCTGAAACTGGCAGGCATTGATTTCGATGAGCAAAGGCTTGAGGATGACTTTCTGGCATTCCGGAACTTTCTGCTGGAAGAGGATAAATCCTTTTTTATCTACAGGGATTTCCAGGCAAGAAATGTAATGCTGGTGGATCACCACCCATACTTTATTGATTATCAAGGAGGAAGAAGAGGCCCCTTGCAATACGACCTGGCTTCGTTATTGTTCCAGGTAAGGGCAGAAATTCCATTTGATATCCGTGAAGAACTCCTGGACTATTATATTGAAAAAGCGGGGGAAGTCGCTACACTGCAAGCCGCAAGATTTAAAAAGTATTATTACGGTTTTGCCTGGCTCCGCATCATGCAAGTCATGGGTGCTTATGGGTTCAGGGGCCTGTTCGAAAGGAAGGAACACTTCATTGCCAGTATACCTTATGCGGTAAAAAATATTGAATGGCTGGAAAGACATGCTAAACCCGAAATTGAATTGCCCGAGATCCGTGCTGTTTTTGACCGGATCAGAGAACAATTCAGTATAAATAAAGAGACATCCGCTCAGGGGACTTCCGGCTTAAGCGTCAGGATCAACAGCTTTGCCTATAAAAATGGCATCCCGGCTGATCAAACAGGCAATAGCGGTGGCTTTGTATTTGACTGCCGTGGCCTTCCCAATCCCGGAAGGTTAGCCCGGTATAAGGAACTTACCGGAAAGGACCAGCAGGTTATTGCATACCTGGAAGAACAAGAAGAAGTGCATCAATTCCTGGGATATGTCAAAGCCATATTGAAACAATCTGTTGAAAAATATATGGACAGGGGTTTTACCAGTTTAATGGTAAATTTTGGATGTACGGGAGGACAGCACCGCTCCGTTTTTTGTGCAGAAAAAACTGGCCGTTACCTGCAACAGAACTTCCCTGTAAGTGTTGATTTATATCACAGGGAAATCCTTTAAAACAAATCATCATGAAAGCCATGATCTTTGCAGCAGGTATGGGAACCAGACTAAGGCCCCTTACCGACCGTACACCAAAAGCCCTGATCGGAGTGGCGGGAATGCCCATGATTGGGAGATTGATCCAAAAGTTAAAGGCATTTGGGATTGACCAGATTATCATCAATATTCATCATTTTCCGGAAAAGATTGAAGCATACCTGAAAAAGAATAAGAATTTCGATATAGAAATTGTCATCTCTGATGAGCGATCAGATCTTATGGATACAGGTGGCGGGCTAAAAAGAGCTAAATGGTTCCTTGATGGCAAAAGTCCATTTATTTTGCATAACGTAGATGTTTTTTC
>JAUXCL010000203.1 GCA_030618905.1 Bacteroidales bacterium
ACCATCGGTGATGCGTATATGTGTGCAGGAGGTATCCCCGCTGCCAATACGACCAATCCTATCGATGTAGTAAAAGCCGGATTAGAAATTAAGGAATTCATGGAAAATCTTCAGGCCACGCGGCAGGCACGAGGTGAAGACTTCTGGGAACTCAGAATCGGTATACATACCGGACCGGTTATTGCCGGTGTGGTCGGGAAAAACAAGTTTGCCTACGACATCTGGGGAGATGCGGTAAATATAGCCAGCAGAATGGAGTCAAGCGGAATTCCCGGTAAGGTAAACATCTCTGGAACCACTTATGAATTGGTCAAAGACTACTTCAGGTGCATGCACCGCGGACAGATAGAGGCCAAGAACAAGGGGGCAATTGATATGTATCTCGTAGAGTCTTATATCAATAGTATACCTCAGCTTGATCTCGTCACGAACTCGTCACGCGTCACTCATCACGCGTAACAAGCTGTATATGAAATAACAATCAATTAAGGATTAAACTTTATTATGAATATGAGCGAAAACAAAATTTTAGTGCCCAGCGATTTCAGTGAAGCATCGGGCGCAGCCATCGACCTGGCTTCCATGATAGCCAAAAAAAACAATTACGGGTTATCCCTGTTGCATATTCAAAATGGCAAATCGATTACAGATGTCGAAGATCAAATGATCAATATCAGGGAAAGTCTCAAAATCAAGCACAATATCCAAAGTGATTACATTATTCAAAAGGGTAATATATATTCAGATATTTCAAAAGTGGCCTGTGAAAACTGTTATCAATTAATGGTTATTGGAACCCACGGATTCAAAGGGATCAGGGAAAAGTTTTTTGGCGCTGACATTCTTAAATTGGTCAAAACCATTCCCATACCGGTCCTTGTTGCCCAGAAAAGTTATAACATGCCTGAACAGGGAATCAAAACCATTATTTTTCCTGCCGGTTCACATGAGGCTTTCCAACAAAATATTGATGCAACTGTATACATTGCAAAACTATTTGATGCAAAAGTGCATATCTATACGATCGACAAACCCGGAACGGAATGGTCAGATGAACTCAAAGCCAACATCGAAGTGGCTAAAAAAACATTTGATGAAAATGACATTGCTTATATCCGTGTTAATGAGCAGGCAAGCATCTTCTCGGTTGGATATGCCAAACAAACCTTGCAATATGCTGAAAAAGTGGAAGCCGACCTTATCGCACTGATGTCTATTCCAACGAAGGAATTCCATTATTTTGCCGACAGCGACAAGGAATCGCTATTGACCAATCAGGCGGGGATCCCTGTATTGTGTACCAGTGATAAAAAAGCCGTATAAAATCATATCGACAAGTTCAAGTTTCGAGGTTCAAAGTTCAAGCTACTTTGTACTTCGTACTTCGTACTTTATACTCTCACCGCCACGGCTTCCAGCTCAAGTTTGAAGCCAAAATGCAGTTCTTTTGTAGGCACGACGGCACGGGCTGGTTTATGATCCCTGAAAAATGATGCATAGACCTTATTGACCTCATCCCAAAGAGAGATAGCTGAAATGTATATGGTCGTTTTCAGCACATGTTGAAGATCACTACCTGCCGCTTCTAGAATGGCCTCTAAATTCTTTAAAACTTGAAGTGTTTGCTCCCCAATAGGTCCTAATACTTTATCATTGCTGAGCGGATTTACCGGAAGTTGTCCGGAGATAAAGATCAAGTCATTGTATTCCACGGCCTGTGAATAGTGGCCGGCTGGAAAAGGGGCATTAGGGGTTTCTATATATTTCATGGAATATTATGTTATGATGAAATCGAATCAACATGTTCAAGGTTCGAGTTTCAAAGTTCAAACTAATTTGAAATTTGTCCATTGAACATGGAACATGAATTAGGGTACTACCAATCGGAAAACCCTTTCTCCTTTGAATAGTCTCTTTTCAACGGTTTCCCCAGCAGATGGATCCGGTATCTGATATCAGCAGATTGCTCAACTCCGGTCAATACACCCAAAGCGTCTTCCAGGGTAATCCCTTTGGCAAAGATCCCGTGGCTCCGAATGATTGCAGCGGGGTAATTGACCAATGCAGGGGCAATCTTTTCGGCTACTTCATAGGATCCGACCGGGACATCACATTCTACCACAGGTATCTTTTTATACAGGTACATGCCTTCTGCATCAATGCATGTCAATTCATCTTCGATCATGGAAAGTGCAGTACTACATGGTGCATGGGCATGGACAATGGCCATGGCATCTGTTTGCTTATAGATATTCCGGTGAACATTGGCTTCTGTGCTGGCAATCAGTCCACTATGCGGATCTTCTTCCTCCAGGTCAATAGCAACCAGGTCCTCAGCCTGCAACCAACCCAGCATAGCCGCCCTCCTGGTGATGATGATCTTTCCACCGCTGCGAATGGACATGTTACCGGAATGGCTGCTGACCAGTCCGCGATTGCTTAAGTCCTTTCCCACAAGGTCAAAACTTTTAAATGTTTCATTATCTATATTCATGGCTGATATGTGATATTTAATTCCTTAAGCTTCTCTTCTGTGGGAACTCCTTTTTCATCCCAGCCCCTGACACGATAATATGCTGTAAGCATAGGTGCCAGCGGCACGACCCTGTCTTTAGAAAACCCTTCCTTAAATGGAGTGGTAAGAAAGCGCTCCGGCAGTTTGTCTTCTTCATTACTGATCCCTGCAGCCAGGTTATACAATCGTTCAAGGTTATAGATCCTTTCTCCAATCTGCATCAGTTTACTGACGTTATAATCATAACCGGTGATGACACTGGCAAAGCGGGCATGGAAATCAAATCCAATGGCAAAGCCTCCGAACTTACAGTTCACCAGGCTGTCTTCAACAGCTGACTGGTTTTGTTTCAGGGCCAAAAGATCCGGCTTCCCTCCCTGGGTAAAGCGGGGAATCTTCTTGGGGGCATTAAAGATCTCCATGGCAGCCATATACCCGGTGAGATGGCATCCGCCCCTATTGCTGGTGGCATATCCCAGTGCATGCCCCATGGCACCTCTTGGATCATAAGCCGGAAGCTCAAGTCCTTTAACATGAATGGCCACCTCCGGATCACCGTACTTTTCAGCCAATCGCTTTGATCCTTCAGCTAAATCAGCACCAATACCTTCTTTAGCAGCTGTCTTCAGCACCAAATCAACCAGGATATCTTCATTCCCAAACTTGACTTCAGGGTAAGGCAACAAACCTTTCTCCTGTAGCTCCATCGCACATGAAATAGTAACCCCCAGGGAAATGGTATCCATCCCCTGTTTGTTACAGTAGTAATTGGCATGGGTGATCTTGATCAAATCGAATATCTCAAGATTACCGCCCAGGGCCCAGGTAGTTTCATATTCCGGCCCTTTGCCTTTCATTTTCTCCGTCCGGGTTAACCTGCCACAACGGATCGTACAACCATAACAAGCTTCTGTTTTGTATAAGATCTGTTTGCGTATTGCTTGCCCGCCAGTCAGCGTAGCCTTCTCATGCTGTCCATAGCTAAAGTTCCTGATTGGCAACATGCCCAGGCTATTGGTAACATGCAGAACCCCGGCGGTTCCAAACAGGGGAAATGCCGAACGGGTAACCGGTAATGCCTTGATCTTTTCCAGTGCAGCTTTTGCATATGTTTTCAGCAGCTCCGGTTCATGTACTTCCGTTTTCTGCTTACCGTTCTTCACCACGATTGCTTTCAGGTTTTTGGCGCCAAAGACTGCACCAACCCCTCCCCTGCCAAAGGCCCTGCTGGCATCATTCATAATAGAAGCTATCCTCACCAGGTTTTCCCCGGCAGGCCCGATTTCAAGCGTATGTGCACGTTCACCCTCCACACTTTTCAACTGTGCATGTGTTTCTTCTGTATCGAGTCCCCAAAGATCTTCTGCATTTTTTATTTCCAGACCCTTTTCACCATCCAGAACCAGATAACAGGGTTTTTTCGATTTCCCCCTGATAATCAGACCATCCACTCCACATCTTTTCATGCTGAATCCGAACATCCCGCCTGTGTTGGAATAGAAAATCGTATCTGTGAGTGGGGATTTTGTCACCAGCGACATGCGTCCGCTTGTTGACACGGAAGTACCGGTTACAGGACCAATGGTAAAAACGAGGATGTTTTCCGGCGAAAGTGGCTCCGTTTTAGGTGAAGCCCTGTCGGTAAACAACTTCACCCCCAGTCCCCTGCCCCCGAGGTAATCCACATAAACCTCATCAGAAATCTCAAGGATCTCATGCGAATGATCTGTCAGGTTAATGGAAATTATTTTATTGAACATGCCTTTCATGGTGGGTGTAGTTAGAGTGTAAAAATACTCATTTTACCCCACCCCTGTCCCCTCCCCTGAAAGGGAGGGGATATTTTCTCAGGATTCTGGGCATAATCCGAAATATATAGAGTATGTTATTCAACAGATACAAAAACAATTACAAAAATCTCCCCTTTAGGGGAGACACAGAGGGGTAA
>JAUXCL010000029.1 GCA_030618905.1 Bacteroidales bacterium
CAAGATGGGATTACAGGCCAGGCTGATGTCTCAGGCAATGCGTAAACTGACTGCCAGTATTGGCAAAACAGGTACCATTTGCGTTTTCATTAACCAGCTGAGGGAGAAAATCGGTGTGATGTTTGGCAATCCTGAAACCACTACCGGTGGAAATGCACTGAAGTTTTATACTACTGTGCGATTGGATATCAGAAGGATGAACCAGATTAAGGAAGGTGAAAACATCGTGGGAAACAGGGTCAGGGTTAAGGTGGTCAAGAATAAAGTGGCACCACCGTTCCGTAAGGCAGAATTTGATATTATTTACGGTGAAGGCATATCTAAAATGGGTGAGATCATCGACCTGGGGGTGGATTACAATATCATCAAGAAGAGTGGTTCCTGGTTCAGCTATGGAGATACAAAACTAGGGCAGGGGAGAGACGCTGTAAAGAAATTACTGAAGGATAACCCCGAATTGGCAGAAGAGCTGGAAAAGGGAATCAAAGAAAAATTGGCCGAAGCTTAATTCCATCTTAATTTAGCATTAATCATGATGAAAAACTATGGTCTGCTATCATTTGTCATGACAGGTATGTTGTTGCTGTTTTTCTCCTGCCAGCAACAAAGTTCCACCAATCAGGATAATCAGTCCGGAGAGAGGGTTCAGGATTCTCTGCAAAAGATCAGTTCAATGATCAGGCAGGATTCTTCAAACGCTTTATTGTATTATCAAAGGGCCTGTATTTATATCCAGGAGCACAAAATAAACGATGCCTTCAGAGACATTAAGCAGGCCATACTTTTACAGCCTGAGGATGCACGTTTTTATATTTCACTCTCGGATATCTACCTTATGCAGGGTAAAATAGCCAGCTGTAAGGAATCCCTTGAAAAGGCTGTTAAGCTTGATCCGGGTAGTAAGGAGGCTTTTCTAAAGCTTGCTGAGCTAAATCTGATCCTGAAGGACTATGACAGTACCTTCGAACATCTTAAAAGAGCCATTGATATAGAACCGCTTAATCCTACGGCATACTTCATAAGCGGCTATGCATTCCTGGAATTAGAGGACACAAGCAGGGCAATTGAAAACTTCAGCATTGCTGTTGACCAGAATCAGAATTACTTCGATGCTTATATATATCTTGGGAATATATATGCGGCCAGGAAGCATAAATTAGCCATAGATTATTATAATAATGCACTGAATATCAATCCTCAAAGTATAGAAGTGTATTATAATCTCGCTTTGTTTTATCAGAATACAGAGCAGATTCAGGAAGCCATTGACACCTATGATAAACTTCTGAAGATTGAAGCGTCTAATCAGGATGCTTTATATAACCTGGGTTTTATTAACCTGGTATTTTTAAAAGAATTTGAAAAGGCAGTTCACTATTTCACACAAGCCATCAATATAGACCAGGAGTATATAGATGCCTATTTTAACAGAGGATATACTCAGGAATTATTGGGCAATTATAACGAAGCCAGGTGGGATTATCAGAAAACACTGGAATTAGAAACAAATCACCCAAAAGCGATTGATGGCTTAAACCGTCTCGATGAAATTCAATTCCAGTTATCAGAGTAACAGAGAGCCGAGCTGGTATATGAGGAATGAAGCAATCCATGCAAGACCTGTGGTATAAAAGGCCATGAAGATGGCCCATTTCCATCCTCCGGTTTCTTTTCGTACAGCTGCGATCACTGCAATACAAGGCAGGTAGAGCAATACAAATGCCAGAAAAGAAAAGGCCGCCAGGGGAGTAAATACCTTTTCGCCTTTTTTTGGTCCACTGGTATAGGTTTGTTTCCTTAACTTTTCAGATAGCCCTTCGACACCGGTTGAGTCAACATCTACCTGGTAAAGCACCCCCATGGTGCTGACAACAATCTCCTTTGCGGCACTGCCTGCAATAAGACTCACACCCATCTTCCAGTCAAAACCCAGTGGACGGATTACCGGTTCTATAAATTTTCCGATCTTTCCAATATAGGACTGTTCTTGCTGATTGCTTGCTTTTTGAGATGTTGATTCACCTGCAATTTCCTGGTTTCTCGGGAAGTATCCGAGGGCCCAGATGATCATGGAGGCTATCATTATGATGCCCCCCATTTTCTTCAGGTATTGTGAACCACGGAACCAGGTATGTTTTAAGGTTGTGTACAAGGTGGGCATCCTGTATGGTGGAAGTTCCATGACAAAGGGGATGTCCTTGGCCCGAAAAAGGGTTTTTTTGAATATCAGGGCCATTATTGCAGCAAGAATGATCCCCGACAGATAGATCAGGAATAAGATAGTTCCCTGGTACTTCGTGAAAAATGCACTGATGATCAGGATGTAAATAGGATACCTGGCACTACACGACATCATGGGGTTAATCAAAATTGTTACGATCCGGTCACTTTTACTTTCTATTGTCCTGGTGGCGAGAATGGCAGGGACATTACAGCCAAAACCCATTAATAAAGGGATGAATGATTTTCCATGAAGCCCGACCTTGTGCATTAGCTTATCCAGGATAAATGCCACCCTGGACATGTAACCGGTGTCTTCCATGATCGCGATGAACATAAACAGCAGAAGGATATTGGGCAGAAATACAATGACACCGCCAACACCTCCAATAATACCATCAATTAACATGTCCTTGAAAATACTGTCGGGCAATAATCTGTTTATGCCCACACCTGTCAATGAAACAAGCTGTTCAATCCAGTTCATGGGATACTGGCCGATGAAAAATGTGGCCTCAAACATAAACCACATGAAAAAAAGAAAAATTGGATAACTCAGGAATCTGCTTGTCAGGTAATGATCCAGTTTTTTTGTTCTGGTATGAAGTTTTTTGGTGCTGGGGACCAATGTTTCTTTGAGTGCTCCTTCGATGAACCCATATTTAGCATTCGTGATCAGGGTTTCTGAATCCTCTGAATACTGCCCGTTAATTTTAGAAATTTCCTTGTCGGCTATATTGAGTATTTCCTGGTAGTTATCCAGGCTGGAGATTGCCTCGGTTGCTGAGACATCACCCTCCAATAGCTTTATGGCGTAGAACCTGGAAGAAACGACATCCGTGAATGATTTTGTTTTCCATATAAGGTCCTGTAATTTACTAATGGCAAGTTCAATATCTAATCCGTAGTTAATGTGGATATGCCTGACATAAGGATCCCTGTCTTCAAAAACGTCGATAACTTTTTTAAAAAGTTCTTTAATGCCCTGGTTTTTTGAGCTGATAGTTGGTATGAACGGTATACCAACCATCTTGCCAAGGGCTTTATAATCAAACTTATCTCCTTTGCTTTCTAATTCATCAAACATATTAAGTGCAGCGACCACTTTAATATCCAGGTCTATCAGCTGAGTGGTCAGGTAGAGGTTCCTCTCCAGATTCGATGCATCAATTACATTGACCACAATATCCGGCATCTTTTCCAGGATATGTTGCCTGACAAAGATCTCTTCCGGCGAATATTCTGTAAGTGAGTATGTCCCGGGCAGATCTGTAATATTAAAAGTGTATCCATTAAATTCAAACCTGGCTCTGTGGGCATCGACGGTCACGCCACCATAATTTCCAACATGAAGCCTGGATTTTGAAGCGACATTAAATAAGGTTGTTTTTCCGCAATTAGGGTTGCCCACAAGTGCTACGTCAATGATTTTTCCTTTTTCCTTTGCTTTGGTTTTGAGAATATTGGTAGATGTAACACCATTGAAGCCATTGCTGGCTTTCTGCTTTTCAGCTTCTTCCAGGGTAACTACTTCGATCAGGTTTGCTTCACTTCTTCGGAGGGACACTTGATAGTTTAAAATCTGGTACTCCACCGGGTCCATCAGGGGAGCTGATTTAACGACCTCGACCTCTTTGCCTTTAACAAAGCCCATTTCGAGAATCCTCCTGCGGAAAGCTCCTCTGCCACGGACCTTATAAATGATGCCTTTTTCTCCCTCTTTGAGGTTACCCAATAATGGCATTGATCGTTAATTTAGATTAAATAAAGTGGATAAAAGTACACATTTTTACATTTGTGGCTCACCCTCTTCAGCAGAAAATGCATCGGCATAAAGATATTGATGTATGGCTTTCATGACACGTATCAGCTTAGGACCCCAATTCACTTCAAATAGGGTTCTGCAGTTATTGACAGCGTTTTCTCTTGCGGCATGTGTATTTTTCTGGTAGAGCATAATATAATCCTTCAGGTCCTGGTATATATCGGCAAAATGCTCGGCTATGCTTCCTTTATCAACTTCATCATCGATAAAACGCTGCTCATCAATGTACCAGAACTCATCATCAGGGGCAAGTTTAGAACGAAGTGTATTGAAAATGTACTCCCATTGCTCTTCAGCAACAAATCGTTCATTTGCCTCGGGGTTTTCAACATCTATTGATGAGATGAGGCTACCTTTCAGGTAAATCAGGGGACAGATCTTATGGAAGTATTCAAAGATCTCTTGCTTGTTGTATTCATCAGCTTTTTCAAGGAAAAGGCAGAGTTCATTCGCTACCGTCAGCAACTCAAGAACACTCTTTTGGATACTGGAATCTTCAGCTTGTTCACTCATAAAGCTCCGTTCAATAAAATAAGTGATGAAGTTTATGCAAATATTGCAATATTTCTTTGATTAATAAACAAGAAATTCTTATATTTATGTAAAATTGAAGTGCTTGTGGAAAAGCTTGCCTTGAAAAATAAAATTCTCGATCTATGTCTTGCCCAGCAGCAAGCAACGATAGATCACATTGAATTTGCCATGGACGAGGCACAGAAAAGTGCCAATGACTATGGACAGCCGAAAGACCGTTATGATTCATACCGAATACAGCTGCTCAGAAAACGGGATTTAATGGCCGGACAGCTCCACCAGGCCTTCAACCAAATGGAAACCCTCAGAAAAGTTGATCCTAAAGTCATCCATGACCATGCCGGTTTCGGTGCAGTTGTTCAGACCAAAGAACAAAATCTCTTTATTGCTGTCGGTTTAGGCAAAATAAATGTAAATGGCAGGGATTATTATGCAATTTCACCAAATGTTCCAATTTTTGAAGCGATAAGAAATAAAAGGAAAGGGGAGGAGTTTTCATTCCGTGGTACTACGCAAAAGATCCTTGATATCTTTTGATTCGGTATTTGCAATTCTGTATTTATAATTTCCTTTGCGACATTTCAGCACAAATTTACAATCGTCAACAGAAATCCACATCTGTAACTAGTAACAAATATCCAACACGTATATCTCTCATTACTAGTTAAAAGTACTAATTATTTCACAAATGTAATTTTCCACAAAATAGTTTACATTAGTAATATTTTTGAAAATCACTGACGATTTGACACTATTAATAGATTTCCACATATTAATCTGTTAAAATTCAATTGTTTTTATAGTTCTATTAAAGTAATAATTTAAGAGTGAAAATCTGAATGCAATTAATTGTACTTATTGAAAAGCCTTGATGGATAACGATTATATTGTAATTAATCGCAGTATACAAATGTAAAATAACTATTACAACTGTGAACTCGTTATTTTATGCATGTGATTCAAATATTGGTTACATTTGTAAAAACTACATTTTGCATGGATGATATTGTAGTAAGGATAGAGTTGATATTAAAGGCTAGAAATTTGAGCCCATCAAAATTTGCTGATGAGATAGGTGTGCAAAGGTCCAGTATTTCTCATATCATGTCAGGAAGAAATAAGCCAAGCCTGGATTTAATCCTGAAGATCCTGTCCAGGTACCGGGATCTTAACACGGAATGGCTTTTGAGTGGATTTGGTGCAATGAATAAGGAAGCTACATTATTTGACACCAGGGAATTGGATGAACCCATTGATACTGCCATTAAGAAAGTGCCTGGGTCCCTGGGATCATCGGGTAAGTCAGCCAGGGATAAAATTAAACCAGGGGCAGCTTTTTCTCAGGATAAAAAGATTGAAAAAGTGCTTGTCTTCTATAATGACAAGACTTTCGAGGAATTTTTATCTGGTGGGGATTAATTAAAATCTCTCCAATTTCGAAAAATGGAAATCGCTTTCTGTGATTGCATTTTCATCGCTATCTGATCCATGCACCGCATTTTCCTGCAGGTTTGTACCATATAATATTCTGATAGTACCTTCTTCAGCATTTACCGGATTTGTAGCCCCTATTAATTTTCTGAAATCTTCAACAGCATTGTCTTTTTCAAGTATGACGGCAACAATTGGGCCGGACGACATAAACTCTACAAGATCAGAATAAAAGGGACGCTCCTTGTGCACCAGGTAAAACGTTTTTGCCTGATTTGCTGTTAACTGTGTAAATTTCATAGCGATGATTTTAAATCCCGCATTATTGATCATGGCCAGGATAGGGCCTGTATATCCTAGCTTAACCGCAGTGGGTTTAATCATTGTCAATGTCCTTTTTCCACTCATTTTATGCTCATTTAATGTTTTTGATCCGGCAAAAATAGGAATATATTATTCTACATTCAGTGCTATTATGGTATTATTTAATATTTTTGTCGACAATTAATGAAAAGCTTTCATTATAAATCACTTAAAATTGCATATTCCCTTAAAACTTAAAGAAAAATTATCAGCTGCTGAGCGAATTGTCATTACCACACATTTTAATCCTGATGGTGATGCCATTGGGTCTGCACTTGCCATGTACCATTACTTTCTGCTCAAGGGTTATGAAGTGGCAGTGATGGTACCCAATTCATTTCCTGATTTTCTGGCCTGGATGAAAGGAGCCCGGGATATAATTATTTATGAGCAAGATGCGGATCAGTGCAGTACACTTCTTAAGCAGGCAGAGATCATATTTTGTCTGGATTATAATGCCATACAACGTACGGGTAATATGCAAGAAGCTATTTTGGGGGCATCAGCAGCCAGGGTGCTGATCGATCATCATCTTGAGCCTGATAAAGAACACTTTGATTTCTTGTTCAGCACGGTCGAAACCTCTTCAACCGCTGAACTTGTCTATAATTTTATTCTTGCATATGGAGATGCCGACTTGATAAATGTTGATATCGCAACGGGGATCTACGTCGGGATCATGACAGATACCGGCTCATTCAGCTATTCATGCAATCATGAGGAAACCTACCGGGTTGTTGCTGAACTATTCCGTACGGGGATCGATGGAGGGCACATCCATCGCTTGGTTTATGACACATTCTCGGAATCCAGGCTGCGATTATTGGGCTATTGCCTGAGTGAAAAGTTAGTTGTCTTACCCGGGTATAAAACTGCTTATATTGCACTTTCCAGGGAGGAATTAGACAGATTCAACTACCAGGTTGGTGATACGGAAGGAGTTGTCAATTATGCGCTTTCAATTAAAGGGATCAGGTTTGCTGTCTTTTTTACTGAAAGGAAGGACAAGGTCAGGTTATCATTCCGCTCTGTTGGTGATTTTTCTGTAAATGAATTTGCAGGAAAATATTTCTCCGGAGGTGGCCATAAAAATGCTGCCGGGGGGGATTCATATTTGAGCATGGATGAAACAATTGAGAGATTTTTAACGTTATTACCCGAGTTCCAGGATCAATTAAGCGATCATACCTGATTTTAACATTATGCATTACCGCTTTTTGAAATATCTGATGTGCTCTGTTCTGGTCATTACACTTAGCTGTTCGCAGGAGAAGCAAGGACAAAAATCACCCGGAACTAAGAAGGAAGTCAAAAAATCCCTCCTTGAGGCCAACAAAAAAGTTGTGAAGACCGAAGAGCAGCATATCCGGGATTTTCTGAACAGGTACAGTTGGGAAATGGAGGAGACGGGCTCTGGTTTAAGGTATATGATATATGAAAAGGGAGCCGGGAAAGCTATTGAAAGGGGAGATATCGTTGAATTGAACTATGAGGTGATGCTGATCACCGGTGATAAGGTTTATTCATCTGATGAATCAGGCCCTATGGAGTTCGTTGTTGGTAAAGCGGAGGTAATCAGTGGACTGGAGGAAGGAATTTTGCTCCTGCATGTTGGTGACAAAGCAAAATTTATTATACCTTCGCACCTTGCTTATGGCCTATTGGGCGATGAAGATAAAATTCCCAACAAATCCACCTTGATTTATGATGTTGAAGTCATTCTAAAACGAATTTGAATAACATAAAATTATAAATATTTAAGTCAATTAAAATGAAGAAAAATTATTTGAGTTTAATGATCATTTTTGCCCTGCTTACGGCAATAATGGTTTCTTGCGGAGATTCTAAGTTCCCGGGTTTCAAGAAAACTGAAACTGGATTGTATTATAAGTTTCTGGTCGAAAACGATGACACCCTGAAAGCAAAAGAAGGTGACTATGTCAAGCTCGATTTGATATATGGGAATGAGGATACTATTATTTTCAATAGCAATCGCATGCCTGAAGGGCTTAACTTTCCAATTGATAAGTCCTTTTTTAAAGGGGACCTGTATGAGGGCTTGTTAATGATGAGTGAAGGAGACAGTGCTACTTTCATGATCAGCGCCGATTCATTCTTTTTTAAAGCTGCCAGAGCGCCAAAATTACCTAGTTATATTGATAGTGGAAGTTATTTGGCCTTTAATGTCCGTTTGAAAGACATTGAAACTCAGCTGGAAAAAGAAATGAATGAAGAAGCAAGACTGGAAGAGAGAAAAGCACAGGAAAGCATTGACCTGCAAGAATACCTTGAAGCAAACAATATCACTGTAGAACCGACAGCAGAAGGATTGTATTTTATCAGTGAGAAAAAGGGCAGTGGAAAATCACCCCAAAATGGAGAGATGGTCTCTATACACATGAGTGTGAGCTTACTTGATGGCACTAAAATATTTTCAAGCCATGACAGGGGAGAGCCCATTGAATTTGAATTCGGTAAGAAATTCGATACCCAGGGCCTGGAACTTGGTGTTGGCTTGATGAATAAAGGCGGAAAAGCTAAACTTCTTGTCCCTTCAAGCCTTGGATATGGTGCTGAAAAAAGAGGACAAATGGTAGATTCCTATTCTACTATCGTGTATGATGTTGAATTGGTGAATATCCGTTCTCTTGAGTCTTATAAGAAGGAGCAGGCAAAGTTGAAGAAAAACCGCGAACAAGCCGAAGAGCAGGTAAAGGAAAAAGAGAAAAAGGAGATTACCCAGTATATAAAAGATCAGGGACTTGAAGGACGTCCTTCCATGACCGGATTATATTATATTGAAACTGAGGCCGGCACAGGTGCACAGGCAGAAGCTGGTAAAACAGTTAAGGTACATTATAAAGGCACTTTGTTTGATGGTAAAAAATTCGATGCTTCTTACGACCGGGGCGAACCTTATAGCTTCGTGCTTGGCCAGGGACAAGTCATCAAGGGCTGGGATGAAGGTATTGCCAGAATGAAGGCAGGAGGCAAGGCTGTTCTTATTGTTCCATCCTGGCTGGCCTATGGTAAACGCGGTGCCAGTGGCGATATTGGCCCGGATACTCCGCTGCGTTTTGATGTAGAGCTGGTTGAAGTTGTGGAGGAATAATCGAACTTAAGAATTGACTAATCTGGAAACAATAAACCATGGGTTCAGAAGATTCTCTTTATTGTAAAGCAATCTTCCTGTCCCGTCGTGTCTTATAACACTTCCACCGGAAGCTTCAACCAGAGCCTGTCCTGCTGCAGTATCCCACTCCATGGTAGGTGCAAAACGAGGATAAATGTCTGCTTTCCCTTCGGCAATCAGGCAAAATTTTAAGGAACTGCCCTTTGAGGCATAATCTATTTCCGGATGCTCCTGCTTCAGGTCATTGACAAATGCTTCAGTCTCCGGATTCAAATGGGAACGGCTACAGACTACTGTATATTTTGCTGATTTATGCTGCAAAGGCAGCCTTTTAGCCTGCTCAATCAGTATGTTCAGCTTATCTGCCTGAATGCCAGCCCCGACTTCCATAATCATCTTGAATGCTCCAATGTCCTTGTTTGAGAAATACAATTCCGAAGTGACAGGTATATAAATTACACCCAGGATGGGCTGCTGTTTAATGACCAGGGCGATATTCACAGTAAACTCCCCGTTCCTTTTGATAAACTCTTTGGTGCCATCCAGCGGGTCAACTATCCAGAGCTTTTCCCATCCTGACCTTTCTTCGTAGCGGAGGTGTTCCCCCTCTTCACTGAGGATCGGGATGCCACTGCCCTGCAGCCATTTCATGATCACTTCATGCGACTGCTTATCAGCTGCTGTCAGAGGACTTTTATCTTCTTTGCTTTCAATGGCAAAGTCTGAATCATAGACTTCAAGGATCTCCTTCCCGGCCTCAATGGAGGCCTTAATGGCCAGTAATAATAGTTTTTCCAGGTTCATTTCTTATCTTCTAGAATATTTTGAAGTGCAAACATCTCATCACGCAGACGTGCAGCTTCGATAAAATCAAGTTCTTTGACAACTTTCTCAATTTCCCTTCTTTTATCCGCAATGGATTTTTCCAGTTGTTCTCTGCTCATATATTGCACAACAGGATCAGCCGCAAGATTACGCACCCTGTCTTCTACATAAGCTTGTGCTTCCCTGGGCCGGTTGTCTGCAACCGCTGTTTGCCTCAGGATGGATTCCACTGATTTCTGAATGGCTTTTGGTGTAATATTGTGCTTTTTATTGTAGGCCATCTGCTTTTTTCTCTTCCGTGCGGTTTCATCAATGGTTTTCTTCATTGACCCGGTCATTTTATCTGCATACATGATCACCTTGCTGTTGATGTGCCGTGCTGCACGGCCAGCCGTCTGTGTGAGCGAGCGGTCCGAACGAAGGAAACCTTCCTTATCGGCATCCAGGATGGCAACAAAGGATACTTCAGGCAGGTCAAGGCCTTCTCTGAGAAGATTAACACCCACCAATACATCAAAATTACCCAGGCGCAGGTCCCGCATGATCTCAACCCTGTCAAGTGTAGCTATCTCTGAATGGATATACCTGCAATTGATGTTAAGCTTGGTCAGGTACCTGGCCAACTCTTCGGCCATCCGTTTGGTCAGGGTGGTCACCAAAACCCTTTCCCCTCTTTTGACAACCTTATGTATTTCATCGAGCAGGTCGTCAATCTGGTTATGGCTGGGCCGCACTTCGATTTCAGGGTCCAGGAGGCCTGTAGGCCGGATCAATTGCTCAACCACGACACCTTCTGATTTCTGGAGTTCATAATCTCCGGGCGTAGCACTGACATATATGGTCTGATCTGTAATGGCTTCAAATTCATCAAATTTCAGGGGCCGGTTATCCAGGGCAGATGGCAGGCGGAATCCGTATTCAACAAGTACCTGCTTGCGGGAACGGTCCCCTCCATGCATGGCCCTGATCTGTGGGATGGTAACATGGCTCTCATCAATGACCATGATAAAGTCATCCGGGAAGTAATCCAGGAGACAAAAGGGCCGGGAACCTGCGTTCCTGCCGTCAAAATAGCGCGAATAGTTTTCAATCCCTGAACAATATCCTAATTCCCGCATCATCTCAATATCATAGCTCACCCTGTCTTCCAGTCTCTTTGCTTCAAAATGCCTGCCGGTGTCCTTGAAATACCGGGTCTGCCTGATCATGTCATCCTGGATATCAAGCAATGCAGATTTCATCTTATCCTGTGAAGTGACGAAAATATTTGCCGGGTATATTCTTATATTTTCCAGATCGGTGATCTTTTTGCCATTAATCGGATCAAAGCTTTCAATACCTTCAACCTCATCTCCGAAAAAGAAGATCCTGTACGCAAAATCAGCGTATGCAGGGAATACATCAACAGTATCACCCTTCACCCTGAAGCGGCCCCGGATAAATTCACTCTCCGTTCTTGCATAGAGTCCATTCACAAGTCTGTGGAGGAATTTATTACGGCTTATGGTATCACCCGCACTGAGCTGCACAACATTCCTGGTAAAATCATCAGGATTGCCAATCCCATAGATGCAGGAAACAGAAGAAACGACAATAATATCGCGCCGGCCACTCAATAATGAAGAAGATGCACTCAGGCGCAGTTTCTCAATTTCATCATTGATCGACAAGTCTTTTTCGATATAGGTATTGCTTACAGGTAAATAGGCTTCGGGCTGGTAGTAGTCATAATAGGAAACGAAATATTCAACGGCATTATCCGGAAAGAACTGTTTAAACTCACCGTACAATTGGGCTGCCAGTGTTTTATTGTGGCTGAGTACCAGTGCCGGACGCTTTACCTCCTGCAGTACATTGGCGATGGTAAAAGTCTTGCCTGAACCGGTTACCCCCAACAAAGTCTGGGCAGGATCATCGCGCTTCAATCCCTCTACCAATTGTTTGATGGCTTCGGGTTGGTCCCCGGTAGGACTGAATTCTGATGTCAATTGAAACCCCATATGCCATCTACTTTTCCAGGGTTAATACACAGCTTATAGGATAATGATCAGACTGCCTAAAATCGTTATGGGTTTGGTAATCGTAGACCTCAAATAGCGGATTACAAAGGATATAATCTATCCTCAAGGGAGGAAGGGCCCCTGCATAGGTATTGTTATAACCGGCCCCGTATTCCATGAATGCATCCTTCATATCCCCGGATGTTTCCCTGTATACATAAGAAGATGGTGTATCATTGAAATCTCCACAGAGGATAATTGGATAGGGGGAATTTTTCATGTGGTAGCTAAGAATGTCGACTTGCACACCTCTCTTTTTAAAGGCCCTTCTGAGTTTATTCAGGATATTGATAGACCCCTCGCTGAACTTTTGCTCTGTTTGACCATCATCGGTCAGGTCCGATACGAACTCGTAATCCTGGTCCCTGAAACGGATTGATTCATAGTGGACATTATAAACTCTGAAAGTATCATCTGCCATGACCAGGTCCACGAAGATGGCGAAAATGTGTTCATCATCAATGGCCACGGATCCTTTGTTAATAACCGGGTAATTGGTGAAGATGATCAATCCATCAATTTCCCTGGTCTCCTGTCGGTAATTATTATAAAACAGATAGGGTAAATCAATTTCCCTTTTTAGATAATCAAGGACCTTTGCAGTATCCCTGGCTGGAAGCAGAAATTCCTGCAGACAGAGAATTTTAGGTTGTTCCCTTTTTAAAAAATGGAAAACACTCTCTCGCAGCGTTTTATTCTCTATTCCATAATTACTGTTGGCCAGGTTTTTAACATTATAACTTAATATCTTAATGGGATATTCTGCCTTGGTATCCAGTTCCTCGCCGCGAAACTGGTAATGTCGCTGAAAATGATTCCAGCCAAGCAGAATAAGCAACAGGGGCAGAATGAAATATCTTTTTCCTAACAAGAGCCAGATGAAGATGAAAAACAGGTTGCCGATCAAAAAGACGGGGTAGGCCAGGCCAAAAAAAGCAATGAAAACGAATTGCTCCGGGTTGATATATGAAGCAAGGTAAGCCAATATTAAACCCAGGCTAAAAAGAAAATTAACCAACAGTAAGAGCCTGGTCAGGATACCTGCTTTCTTTTTCATGATTTATCTATTTCACGACCATAAATCGTGTTTCCCTGTGCTTTTCTGTTTCCAGTTTGTACATGTAAGTTCCCGGTGATACATTTGACGCATCCCAATCGACCTGGTTTACACCTTTACCATATACCTTTTCCGTGAGTATGCCTAATGAAGTTCCCATGGCATTAAAGACTTCAATCCTGACATGAGACCTTTGCAGCAGGCGAAATTCAATTTTCGTCTGCCCACGGAATGGATTAGGATAATTTTTGCTGATGTTTGTTGCTTCCGATAGCGGATAGAAATCGGCGACACCGATATTGATATCTACAATAGCTGTATAGATCTCCTGGTTATAATCGAAGGAACGGTCATCTGTCCAAACCGGAACAATCTTACCGGCATAAAAGTCTATTCCGATATAATCACCAAACCTCACATTAGAGTTGGGCGTGGCCCCGAAAAAAGATGAATTGCTGAGCACCACATCATGCCATGTGTCACCGTGATCGTCTGAATAGGCCATGTATGCATTCATCACACCAGGTTGTGTCCGTTCATCATAATAGATGACAACCAGGTGTCCACTGGTGTCACATTGTATGGCTGGCCAATACTGATCATTTGTGATGACATCGTTGATACGGACAGGGTCATTCAACCAGGTTTGGCCACCATCGGTGGACCTTTGAAACCATACATCTTCACTTCCTGATCCTCCACTGGCATAAGCGATATAGATATTCCCCCTGGAAGCTTTATCGGAATAGTCAACACAAATAAATGGAAATGAATAGTGGTCGTTTTGCCAGAAAAATTCAATACGCTGGTCCGAACCAAATGATTCGCCCCCATCGGTAGAGACATCAAACCAGATACCCCCATCCAGCCAGGTTACATAAATATCGCCATTTGTACCGGAAGCTACATTGGCTCCCTGCCCACCCTGTCCGTCACCTACATTAACTGTGGTTGACCAGTTGGCTCCGTTGTCATCTGATTTCCTGAATTTAATTCCAGTACTGGGACCAAAGCTTCTCCATGCAATGAAGATATTATCATAAGTGGGATTTGAATGTACCGGATCGTTAAAGATCCATTCCTTGTCTTCTCCCTGCATTCCGCTACCAGGAACTGCTACAGCGAATAATTCGAATGTCTGACCATTATCGGCAGACCGGTACAGGAGCATATCACGGTTGTAATTGGTTACCGGCTTACGGGATGTGCTCGAAATGTAAAAGTAACCGTTTGCATCACTGGTCACCACAGGATCACTTTGAGACAGGTGATCAGGCAGAGGGTCGGGGAGGAGCTGTGATTCAGACCAGGTCAGACCTCCGTCATGTGAATAGGAATATCCAATTCTCCTGATAACATCCGGTTCCTGCCATCCCAACCTGAAATCACGCCAGGCGGCAACAATAATATCCGGGTTGACCCTGCTTATCCTGACTGAGGGTTCATTCTGTGGTACTTCCTGGTTGCTGATATTGTAATTTGTGAATAAAGGATTCCGCGAAATTTCTTTAAGCGGTGCCGCTGCATAATGACGGGCTATATAATTGGCATGGAGCTCGTTATCAGGATGCTGTGCAATAACGCCGTGAAGCGGGAAGAGGGAAGCGGAAAGCGAAATAACTAATAGGGTAAAGGTTTTCTTCATTATTTTGGTTTTTTGTTGCTCATATTGAAAAGCATTTCTTTTTCTTCTTTACTTAGACTTTCATAACCCGATTTGCTGATCTTGTCAAGGATCTCATCTATTTTCTTTCCCTCTGCAGCTCTATCCTTGTTATATTTCTCATCAGAGACGGGCCGTTGATTGGAATATACATTCCTGAAAGTAGTTTTTTTCTCCTTCAGAAAAGGTTTGGAAAATGACTTGAGGTTAACCCGGAACGGTTTTCCGATATCCTTGCCTTTTCTGAGATAATAGGCAAAAGCAAAACCCCACAGGGCACCACCGATATGCGCAATATGACCACCTGAGTTAGAGGACCTTATCATGAAGAAATCAATCACGAAAAGGGCAATGGCGAGGTACATGATCTTTATTCTTCCCAGGAAGATCAGATGCACGAAATAGTTAGGCACATAAAAAGAGATTGCTGTAACTACAGCCATTACTGAAGCAGAAGCGCCCAATGCCCTGGCCATTGGCATTGCGGTTGTGAATACGGGAAATAAATTATACGCCATGATGTACAGAATTCCTCCGGCAATGCCTCCCAGGAGATAAATGGAGAGCAGCTGCCTGGAACCCAGGTAACCTAGAAATATCTTACCAAACCAATACAGCCATAACATATTGAACAGGATATGGAAGATGTCAATGTGCAGGAACATATATGTGAAGAGCGTCCATGGCCTGAAAATCAGCATACTGAAGCTTGCAGGAAGCGCAAGGTATTCGACGATATATCCCGTGAAAGTATCATCCGGAACATTGAAAAGAAATGCAAAGATGCGAAAGGCAGATATGACTAACCAAACCGCAATGTTGATGATGATCAGTCTGTTCAATACAGAACTATTTTTGAAAAAGCGTTTAAAGTCGATCGCTGGATTTGGAGACTTATGATTCATTTGATTGTTTTTCTATGAATTTATGACCTTCCTTTTTTCTTCCAGTATTGGATCAGGAAAAATCCGAAAACCATTCCGCCAAGGTGGGCGAAGTGTGCGACATTACTTGTAGCATCAGAGAACCCAAGATACAGTTCCAGTGCACCATAGACCATGACAAAGTATTTGGCTTTTACCGGAATAGCGAAGTATACGTAAATAAGCGAGTTCGGAAACAGCATCCCAAAGGCCAGAAGGATTCCAAAAACAGCACCACTGGCACCTATTACTACAGGTGCATTGAGGAAGTCGATCCGGTACTGTTCGATAAAATCAACCCCCAGCTGTAGTGCTTGTTCCTGATTTTTGAAGATCAAATCGTTATACTGCATGCGAAAAGCCTCGAAGTGATTTTGCACGTCATAAGAGACCTGCCA
>JAUXCL010000166.1 GCA_030618905.1 Bacteroidales bacterium
CCTTTGCCAGTACTTCTGCTACTGAATCGAAGCGGAAGGAAAGGAGGATGGCTTAAGCTTATCCTGGTTTCATTAGTCCTTGTGATTCTTTTTGAGACCGTGCAGATGCTGGTACCCTACCGCGCCTTCAATATCAACGATTTGTTTGCTAACGGAGTGGGAGTACTTATCGGACTCCTTCCGGCTTTCCTGGTTTGGCGACGATTTTACACGTAAATCATATTATGTTGTGAAAATCAGTGTATTTCTGGATTATTTAATCTATTTTTACATCAAAATCACATGATGGTGTGAAAATAATGATAGGAACAAGTATTAAATCGAGAAGAAAGGCACTTCGGGTAACCCAGTCGCAATTGGCCGACCTGGCAGGAATAAGTGTGAATACCCTGTATAAGATCGAACGAGGGCAGGCCAATCCTACCCTTGAGATCCTGAAGAAAATCGCGGATACACTGGGTATGGAAGTATGCCTCCGGGTCAGGGATCTTGAAAAACTGAACGATGCGGCAGGCTGAAATCTATTACAAGGGTGAGAAAGCAGGCATGCTTACCCAGCACGACGATGGAAGTTTCACCTACCGCTATGATGACCAATGGATGGCAGATCGCAGTAAACCATCCATCAGCCTTACGCTTCCCAAAAGCAGGCAGGAGTATCATGCTGATCATCTCTTTCCTTTTTTTTATAATATGCTTCCGGAAGGGACCAATAAACAGGTGGTATGCGGGCTTATGCGTGTTGACAGGGATGACTATTTCAGTTTGCTGATGATCACCGCGCGTTATGATGCGATTGGGGCCATTACGGTAATAAAAACAAATTCAGTATGAGTTTGCCAAAAATAGAAAACTGTCCGGGCACTCTGGCTGCCGACAATGGCACCTACAGTACGACCTGCCTGCGGAGGGTTTTTGACGGAAGGAAGGTACACCACATCCTTCCATACAATTCTCCTGCTACTGATGATACCACCGATGCCTTGTTCGATGAGAATCGCAAGCGAATGTCCATTTCCGGCGTTCAGGAAAAGTTCTCTCTGATCCTGGATAAGAACAAACTCCGGCTTATTAATGAGGGAGAGCGTGGAACGCATATTTTAAAAGCGGTGCCCGGTACAGGGAAAGTTCCCGGACAGATGCCGGCCAATGAACACCTGACCATGCAGATCGCCCGGCAGGTGTATAATATGGAAACGGCCGAGAATGCGCTGATATTCTTCCAAAACGGAGCGCCTGCCTATATTACCAAACGATTTGACAGGATTGCGGATGGGAGCAAGCTGGCCGGGGAGGATTTTGCCTCTTTGGCCGGGCGCACTCCGCAGACCTATGGTGAAAATTACAAATACAAAGGAAACTACCTGGAGTTATTTGAGCAGATGAAAGAGCATCTGCCTGCCTATAAAGTGGAGGCTGCAAAGCTTTTCAAAGTCATTGTATTTAATTACCTGTTTTCTAACGGCGATGCTCATTTAAAGAACTTCTCTCTTCTGGAAACCCCCCAGGGGGATTTCCGCCTGAGTCCGGCCTATGATCTGATGAATACCCAAATGCATGTGGATCATGCTGATTTTGCTCTTGAGGATGGGCTCTTGCCCCGGAACCTGGGACAAGGCACCATCTGGGCGCAACTAAAACTGTTGGCGGAGAAAGCGGAACTTACCTCGAAGCAGACTGAAGAAGTCGTGGATCAGATGCTGGCAGATCAGCAAGGGGTAGAGAAACTGGTCCGCTTATCATTTTTGGGCGACCGGAATAAGCGCAGCTACCTGCAGGCTTACCAGATCCGCCTGAAGAAGTTAAAGAAGCAGTCTGCTCGTCAGGAAACTTCCTGAGGCATCAAATCAAAGTGTTAGAATTTAAAGATGTAAACAATATTGTTTATATCTGTCCCGATAAACTATGTATGCAATTGATTCAAATATTGACCTTATATAAGGGATACATCCCGGCGTTATCAGGCGAATATTTGAGAGGGGCAATGATCAGGAGATCAATCTTTCCTGGAAGGAGTACTTTTACTACGGGGAAGTGCATGTACAGGGCTATACAGGCCTGAACAATATTCCGGCTGCTGAATTTTCGCTCTACCCCATACCGGTACGTGAGCTGCTCATGATTGAATCTAATGTGCCGGTGGCACGTATGGATCTTTCCTCTTTTGAAAGCGGTATCTACCTGGTCAGGCTATGGGATAAGGATGGGATACTTCTTGGAACACGGAAAATACTGAAGGAGTAAACAAGGCCATTGCTTCCATGATCTCACATATGTCCTGATACAGCTTGATCCTTAGCCGGATTATTCTTATCTATTCGGACAGAATCCTGTATAGCTCCTGATTTAAATAATAGTGATGCCCGGCGATTTCTTTCTTTTCCAGAACCTGCATCTCACTTAAACTGTTTAAGTACTCCCTGGCTGTATTTTCAGCGTAAATCTTTGAGTCGACCAGGTGCTTTACCTTTATAAATGGTTGTGTAAACAAAAATTCTATAAGATCTTCAGGCCTTCTGAATTTTCGTTCAGTTTTCTTAATATAATCCAGTACAGCATCTTTCGCTTGCACAATATCATTGATTTTATGGAAGGTGATATTTGCTGTATTTTCAACAGCCCGAAGCATATACTGGATCCAGTCTTTCCAGTTACCTCTCTGAGACACCCCCATCAGTGAGTAGTAGTAGTCTTCCTTATGATCAAGAATATACCGGCTAAGGAACAGGATGGGAACATCCAATAATCCTTTGTTTGTCAGGTAATGGATGTTAAACACACGACCGGTTCTTCCGTTGCCGTCACGGAATGGATGAATGGCTTCGAACTGAAAATGGGCAATTGCCATTTTAATGAGATGATCGATTGCGTATTGCTCATCATTGTTCAGAAATTCCACAAGATTACTTAACTTATTTTGAATGACTGACAGCCCTCTGGGTGGTGTATATACAAGCTGACCGGCATTTGTGTGTGATCCTCCTTGTTTAATAGTGGTATTCAGGAAATCAGGCCGGATTCCTTCCTTTGTCTGTTGTATTTCCTGAAATACCCGGATGAAGTAGTCCAGATCAAAAAAGTTAGATTCCTGTAGATAGTGATAGCCCGACCAAAGCGCTTCCCGGTACCTTAACACCTCTTTGGAGGCTCCGCTTGTTTCAGCTTTCTGATCGCTATATGCTTTATATAACTCATCATCCGTTGTGAAAATATTCTCAATTTCACTTGAGCTTTTGGCTTCCTGCAGACTAATGGCGTTTATTAATAATCCCTGATTGGGAATCACCGCACTGCGACCATGCAGCCGTGCCAATGCAGCTTTGGCATGGCCCAGCTGCTCCATGACCTCCACAGTTCGATAAAGTTCCTCCCGGATAGGTAAGCGGGGCAGATCGTTCCACGGTTTGGTACGATCGGGATTAACCTTGTATAATATCTCAGGCATTAATAATCACAATTTTTAATGTATACTCGATTTTCAACCTTAAATATAGGCTATTTTTCTTACCAAACCTTAATTAGTGAGATATTTAATGTTTGAGGCTTATTTTGGTATCAAAAGAATCCAAACCATTCCAGGTACTATAACTTATGAAATATTAATAGTTATTCCAGCATTACAATATAACTAAGCATATATTAATAGTTAATTTTTATATATTTGCATTAACTTGTGTAATATAAAGAGTAAATGATGGACAATTGGTTGTTTTTAACAGAACAGGAGATCCTGGGAGAAATAGGTAAAAGACTGAAACAAATAAGATTACAGCATAATCTTACGCAAAAAGTGTTGAGCAGGGAAGTCGGGTTGAGTGTTTCAACAATCAGTCTTATAGAACAGGGGAAGTCTACAAGCCTTGAAAGTCTGATAAGAATATTAATAAGGTTAAAC
Organism: Bacteroidales bacterium; assembly: GCA_030618905.1. Lineage (GTDB taxonomy): Bacteria > Bacteroidota > Bacteroidia > Bacteroidales > B18-G4 > JAUWGC01. The sequence continues at coordinate 3,896 of JAUXCL010000166.1, forward strand.
CGCATAAAGGATCTGGAATCCGTATTCCGGGTTGGGGAGGACCTGGAGTTGAAGTTGAAATTTGAAAAAGCAAAATTAAGGAAAGAAAGGAAGAGGGCATCTAATAGATTGAAATAGCTATGATTATTGAGGTTAAGCTGTATAATGAAACAATCGGATCTGTAGAGTGGAATGCTTACCGTGGCTGCTCTACTTTTCAATACAGTAATGAAGGATTTATTAGAAACATTGAACCTTCTCCTGTCCTGATGCCTGTGCAGGAACGAATATTTGAAACGAACCGGGACCATGTCAACTTTCACCATCTGCCCTATCTCTTATCGGATTCAATGCCGGATGACTTTGGTCAAGTCATGATGAAAGAATGGTTAAGGCAAAAGAACCTGGCAATAGAGGATATTAATCCTGTTGACAGATTAAGTTACGTGGGGCAAAGAGGCATGGGGGCTTTGGAATATGAACCTGCAAATTACAAGCTGACTGGCAACTCTGAAATACTTGTCAGTGAATTGTACGAAGTTGCAAAAAAGGTATTGGAGAGTAAGGAAGATACCTCTTTTCCTGGCCTGGATAAAGACAGATTGTCTGCTGTACTAAGAATAGGATCTTCGGTTGGGGGGGCGAGAGCCAAGGCCCTGATTGCTGTTAAAAGCGATTCAAATAGCACTATTCAGGAAATCAGGCCCGGCGATATTATCCAGCCTGAAGGATTTTCATACTGGATCCTTAAAATAGATGGTGCCAATGAAAAATCGCTGGGAGAAAGTGATGGGATGGGGAAAATAGAATACGTGTACTACAGAATGGCAAAAGAAGCCGGCATAGATATATCGGAAAGTACCCTGTATGAAGAAAACAACAGGTTTCATTTTTTAACGAAGCGTTTCGACCGAACAGACAAGGGAGAAAAAATTCATATGCAAAGCTTTGGGGCCCTGGCAGGAATTGACTATAAGATTCAGAAAGTCAGTAGTTACGAAGCACTATTCAGGCTAATGAAAAGACTCAGGCTTCCCTACTATCAGCTTGAGCAGCAGTACAGAAGGGCATTATTCAATGTTGTTGCAAGAAATCATGATGACCATGTGAAAAACTTCTCCTTTCTGATGGACAGGGATGGGGAATGGAGAATATCCCCGGCCTACGATCTTACTTTTCAGTATAAGGCCGGCGGGACCTGGACAGATGTTCACCAATCATCCATTAATGGTAAATTCGATCAATTCACAAGAAACGATTTACTAGGACTGGGCAGAACCTTTGGCATCAAAAGAGCTGATCATATTCTGGAGGAAGTAAGAGCTGCAGTTTCCCAATGGTCAAAATTTGCCGCGGAGACAGATATACCTGAAGCGGAAATACAGTATATCAATAATAATCTCAGACTTGAACTAAATTGAATCTGGCCGTGCTACTATACGTTTTTTGAGGAGAATAGCAGAAATGGATTCTGGTCTATTTATTTTCTGCTTTTTTGTAGAAAACAATACCCACCCTGTTGATATGTTCAACTAAATCAGGATTTTCAATTTTGTGGAATATGGAAAGATCAATTTTATAGGGTAAAAGCAGGTCG
>JAUXCL010000220.1 GCA_030618905.1 Bacteroidales bacterium
AGCCCGCGGGCTGATGCCCGGGGCTGCAGAGAACCGCCCCTTTGGGGCTGATAATATATTCTTAAGGATGCTTTTATGAAACCAATTCGAAATTTTATTTATCCCTGTGAGCAATTGGCGATTCGCCAAATTCTTCTTTGAAGACGCGGCTGAACCAGGCAGGATCACTGAATCCTGTTTCATAAGCTACTTCGGAGATATTCAATTTCGTGGTTTTCAACAACTCCTGTGCTTTTTGAAGCCTTATGGAGCGAATGAACAATGCTGTTGATCTTCCTGTAAGGGCTTTGAGTTTCCGGTATAGTTGCGACTCGCTCATAGCGGCCAGCCGCGCAAGCTGGAGTGTGCCAAAGTCTGAGTCATCAAGATTATTTTCAATATTATTAATGGCCTTTTGCAGGAATTGGTCTTCAATATTATCGTCAGAGAGGACGCCTTTTAAAGGATGTTTTTTACCACTGAATTTTTCATGCAATCGTTTCCTGAGTTCGATCATCTTATCCATGCGGATCAGCAGTTCCTTTTTGTCAAAAGGCTTTGACAGGTATGCATCAGCCCCGCTGATCAGGCCTTCAAGGCGGTCTTCCTTTGCTGCTTTGGCCGTAAGCATAATGATAGGAATATGGCTGGTTCGCTCATCCTGTTTCAGAAAAGAACAAACTTCGAACCCGTCTTTTAAGGGCATCATCACATCACAGATGATAATATCAGGAATAAGCTCAAGGGCCTGGTCAATCCCTTCCTGCCCGTTTCTGGCATGATGAATCTGGTAATCTTCTCCCAGGCTTATAGCAATATATTTTGCAACATCCTCATTGTCCTCTACAATCAGGGTAATGGGATGTTCATGGTCATCGGGAGTATCCGGGCCGGACAACTTATTTGTCATAAGTTCCACCTGAAACCCACTTTGCAGCCTGTCTGAAATTTCCCTGCGTGTTTGTTTCCTGTCTTTGTCAAGGTCTTGTAGTTGCGCTTTGCGGGTAACAGGCAGTATTACTGTGAATTCACTGCCTTTGCCCACCGTGCTTTTTACTGTGATGCTGCCGTTCATTAATTCCACCAGCTCTTTTGTTATAGCCAGGCCAATACCTGTTCCCTCACCCCTCCGGGTGGAGGTGCCATCTCCCTGGAAGAAGCGGTTAAAAATATGTGGCAGCACATCTTCCGGGATGCCAATGCCGGTATCCTTGATCTTAATTATGATGTTTTCAGGCTGAGGTCTTCCTGATACGTTCAGATGGCATATCACTTTGCCGCCCCCGGACGTAAATTTTATTGCATTCGACAGGAGGTTCGAAATGATGGTGAAGAGTTTTTCCGGATCATGATCCATGATGACCTTTTCTACTTCATTATAGAATACCAGCTTGATCTCTTGTGACTCGGCAAAAGATTGAAACGATTCTGTAATATATTGCAGATAAGGAATAACATCTGCCTGTACGGGTTTTAACTCCAGCTTGCCGCTTTCCAGTTTGGACAGGTCAAGCATTTGGTTTACCAGGTGGAGCAACTTGCCGGCATTTCGTTTGATCATATCCAGAAAGTCATTAAGCCTGTTGTTTTCATTGCTTTGCAGATCAGACTTGATCTCGTCGGCCATGCCGGTGATGACAGTGAGTGGTGTACGGAATTCATGGGTGATATTGGCATACAGCTGGCTTTTAATGTCGTCAAGCTCCTTAAGCCGGCCGGCCTCGCGAATGGCCAGCTGCCGATTGAGCTGAAATCGATAAAATCCTAAAAAAGCACTTCCAAAGGTGATGAAATACAAAATATATGCCCACCATGTTTTCCACCAGGGTGGATGGATCGCGATCGTGAACTCAAGGGGTGTTGCAGGTGTTGATTTATAAACACTCTGTGCTTTCACCCTGAATATGTATTCCCCGGGTGAGAGATTCGAATATGAAGCAAAGCGCCTTGGTGATGGAACCCATTCCCTGTCGATACCCTCCAGCTGATGATAGAATTGTACACTTCCGCCTGTAGTTAATGCAATGGCAGAATACTCAAAAGTCAGAAAATTCTCATGGTAATCCAGATCAATGCTACCGAAGAAAAACAATGCTGTGTCAGGTGACACCTCTTTTTCATATACCTTGAAAGATGTCAGATATGGCACAGGAGTTTCATCGTTTGGGGCCAGGCTGTCAGGATAAAAGATCCCAATTCCACGGCGATATCCAATGGCCATCCTTCCATTGCTTATTCTTTTCAGGCTGCCCGGATGATATGATTTGCGATTGGTAAAAGTGTCGTACATGATCAAGCCATCACTACTGTTATAAAATACAGTTTCCCCTGTCACCGGATCCAGCATTTCCAGGCCGGCCTCCGTTAACATCCACACTCTTCCATTATTGTCGGCCTGAACATCATAAACGAAATTGCTTTGCAAACCGTTTTGGCTTGAACATTTGGATTGTATTCCTTCCCCCGGGGCTTCCGGGTCTATATATCCAAGGCCATTTTCATTACTGCCAACCCAAATAATATCTTCTTTCCCGTGAGCCAGATCATACAGAAAATAAAACTGATCTTTAATGTTACCGGGTTTAGTAAAATAGCAGGCAGAATCTGTTTCAACGTCATAATATCCATAACCTCCATCTCTCCTGGTAAACCATATTCTATTGTACTTATCAACGATCAGGTGTGCTATTTCCGGGACATTTTTATCAGATTCAAAATAATCTCTCCAGTGTCTTATCTGTTCCAGCTTAGCTGACTGAATGTTTAGCTTTTGCAGTCCGTGATTTGCACTGCTGATCCAGATACCGCCGTTCTTATCCTCAACCATATCGTTGAACCATGGGTAACTTTCTAAGGATAGATCGAAGGGGAGCAGTCTTTTTCTGTCATCCGAGAGTTGAAATAATCCATAAGGGCATACGATCCATACAGTTCCGTCACTGGATTGAAAGATTGAATTGATGGTGTTTTCATCCAATGGGTTTGCAGGGACTTCCAAATAATCAAATTGTTGTTCTGCAGGATCAAAATAATGAAGTCCGTGTGCCCCCTGTAAGGCCTGGTAGATCACCCCTGTTTCCGGGTCTTCAAAAATATCGAATGTAATATAGGTTCCGGAGTTGCTGTATGGCTTGAAAAAATAATTTTTGAATTGCTTCTTACGCTGGTCAAACATATAAACACCATACCTGGACCCACACCACAGCCTGTTCTCTTTATCAATAAGGTTTACCCACAATGGGTATAGCCTGCCCACAGGGTTTTTATAATATTTCGAAAAGGTCACTGTATCCTTTTCTGTATCATATACCATTAATCCCAACACCGTGGGCAGCCATATCTCATGCTCTGATTTTACTTTAATTGGCGGGATGCACCCATCATGGAAATTTTGCTTTTGGGGAAGGCCGCTGGGCCGGAAATTTCTAATGAATGCTTCTTCCTGAGTACAGAAGATGATCATCCCGTGGGTCCATGTTCCCAGGTACAGCTTGCCATTGGGATGGGGGCATACACTGCGAAATACATTAATATTGTATTCAATATTTTTGAGGTAATAACTATAGTAGAACCGCTGGATCTGTTCTGTGTACTTATTGAATTTCAGCAAACCTGAACGTGTACCTATCCAGAAAATAGAATCATTTTCCAGGTCCTGGCATATGGCCAGCGAGATGTTTGCATATAGTTTATCACCCCGGGGCTCATCATCGATATTACCCTGGTAATAGAAGTTTTGAAAACTATCGGTATTTGTGTTGAATTTCGCAAATCCATTGTCGGTAGCTAACCAG
>JAUXCL010000004.1 GCA_030618905.1 Bacteroidales bacterium
GATGCTGTTTCCTATCAATCCGGTGGTATTTTGTCCTTGCGTTGTTCTTTCACGTACGGTGATAAGGTAGATGCCAGCCAGGCCTTCACTCAATTAATTGCAAAAGGCTTAAAAATGCCTGCATATAATTACGGCATCTGTTCATTTTCCTATACACATGCTTTGCTGAAAGCGCAAAAGCTAAAAGATCAGGGAGTGCTCGATAAACTACAACCAAAATATGTAATTCTTGGGTGCTGGAAAGGCTTGCCTGATCGATCCAGATCGCCCTTTCCACCTGTCGCATCCAAAAAACTTCCTTTGGCAGCTGCTTATATTTCTAAGGATGGAGAAGAAATTAAAATACACGCTCCGTTGAAAACCAGGCACGCTTTCATAATGATAGAATTGTACCGCGAGGAAGGAATCAAAATGAGTTTCAAAAAATTTGTAAAAATATTTATAGCTGCTCCCCGGTACGTTTACCTTTATATTAAAAATAACCGTTTGTATCAAAAACTGAGAGAACACAAATTTCGTAATGAAGTGTCAGATTACGATGTCTATGATTTTTATTTTACAGGTATTGAAAGCCTGTTTTCAGACTATAAAACCAAAATCATAGTTCTATTCATGCCAAATACGCCCAATGAAAACCCAGATAAGGCTTTGCAAAAAGCCATCACCAATCATCCCGGTATTATTCTTGTCAATGGGCTACAAGCACTCAAAAAGTACAGTGTTCCGACCCGCGATTATCAGGGAAAACATCCACGACCTACTGCGCACAGAGCCTATGCACGAGAGACAATTAACTCCATCAAGGCTTTACAGAACCCGTCACCCATCACTCGTCACTCGTCACGGAATTAGTAATAATTCCCCGCCTTCTGCATCCTCCTGTAATTCACATAACCCATCACTGAGACCATGAAAATTATGGCAACGGTATAGTATACAAACATGGGAACTGGTACAGGATCGCCTTGCGCGTAAGAGTGTAATCCGGATAAATAGTAGTTCACGCCAAAATATGTCATTAATACTGTGCTAAAGCTGATCAGGGAAGCGAAATTAAAGGCAAATATGCCCTTCAGGCCCGGTATCAGTCTCATGTGGACAACAAAGGAATATATCAGCACCGTGATAAGCGCCCAGGTTTCTTTTGGGTCCCAGCCCCAATACCTTCCCCATGACTCATTAGCCCAAACAGCACCCAGGAATGTGCCTATGGTGATGAGAATTACACCGATAATCAGGTTCATCTCATTGATATTGGTGATTTCTTTGATGGTCTCGCTCAGCTTCTGGAAATTATTCTTGTTTTGAAAGTTGATCAGCATCAGGTTCAGGAAGCCCAGCAGCGCACCGATGGCAAGAAAACTATAACTGGCCGTGATCACAGCTACGTGAATGACCAGCCAGTATGACTTCAGAACCGGAACCAGGTTGGTAATTTCCGGATCTAACCAACTCAGATTGGCCACCATTAGCGTAAGTGATGCCAGGATAGCCGTAGTTGCTAAAGTGATCTTTGATTTCCTCATGAAAAGGAACCCTGAAAACAGCAGGGCCCAGGCAATATAGATCATGGTTTCATATCCATTGCTCCAGGGGGCATGACCACCGATATACCACCTGGCTGCAAGCCCAATGGTATGTAATAAGAAACCGAACCCGATCAGGTAGATCAAGACCTTTTCTACTATCCTGAACCTGTTCTTCTGATTGATCACATTGACAAAGAATAAGATCAACAGGATGAAACCCGTAAGGGCGTAAAAAGGAAATAATCTTTTGAAAATATTGATCTTATTATACCTGATTTCCAATGTTGTCTTGAATGAAGGAGGGATTATCTCAGTGCCATATCTTTCCTGGAATGTTTTGAGGTAATCAAGATACTCGTCAGCCAGGGCCCAATCACCATTAGAAGTTGATTCAGAGATAGCGCTATAATACAATGGCAGAATAGTTCTGACAAATCCCAGGTCAGTACTGTCGAAGACAGCATCAGCGTTATTTGCCGAATACCATTTATTATTCTCATCTCCCGGTTTTGGGAAAATAGTTAAAAAGTCCCCGGTATACACCATGTAAATGATATTCACCCGTTCATCTACCTTGATCACATCTTTGTCCAGGCTATTCTTTTCGGCGGGTTTTTTATTGTGTGCTGCTTCCACCAGGCCCGAAAGTTTATAACTCCCGTTTTGCATGTCAATAAAGTCATTAAACGATGCAAATTTCCCTGAAATACCAAGAAATTTTTTCAATTCGGCATCAGATACTTTAATCATTGGGACGGCCTGCCATAAACCCGGATTGGATAGCATGCTCAGGAATACCTGTTCCGCATTTAATCCCAGGATCTTATCTTTACGGTGTACTTTCCGCAGTATCTCTGCGGATAAAGTATTGATAGGCTTGATCCTGCCGTTCTTATCCTGGACCAGCAATGCGCCAAAATCAGCTGCATGCTTTTTGTCAATGGCAATCTGATCCGTAAATACTGAATGATCTATGGGCTGGTTCATCTGATGATCCTGTGCGTTGGTATAGGCAGGTAACACCATAAGTCCAAGCAACAGCATACCAGCCGCCTTGCTGACTGTTTTCTTCTTTGATGAAGCCCTTGCCAGGATCCGGAATCTGCTATGGCGGCTAAAGAAGCTGAAAAACATCCCAACTGTGAGGAAAAAGTATCCGATATAAGTGACGACGGTTCCCCAGGCATCATGGTTGACAGAAAGGATGGTGCCTTTCTCATCTTTATCGTAGGATGATTGGAAAAATCTGTATCCGCTATAATTAAGTACATTGTTCATGAAAATCCGGTAAGGCATTTCGAGGTTTGAACGTTCATCGATAACCGTTATCTCACTGGCGAAAGATGATGGGCTCATCGATCCGGGGTAGCGTTCCAGCTGAAAATCGTTCAGGTATAATGAAAATGGGATTTCAATATTCTTCGATCCATAAGCAAGGGAAACCGTCACAGCACCTAAATTCTTTTCGACCGGTACACCCAGCATATTTTTACCGCCCAGGACCGGAACTTCTATGGTTTTCCCCTCATGCGTAACATCAAAAATGACTGCATCGATGGCACTTATCATGGAGCCATGATGAGCTGAGACTAATTTAGTTTTTGCTGAGGTAAATAAGTTGTTGAATACTATGTTTTTACCGTTAATATTATAAATCTTAAGGGTTTCAAGTTGATAAATATTCTCTTTTACCAGAGTGTCAACGGTATTCTCCATCATATTCCTCAAGAGCATGTCATATGGTGAAATAACATGAAAGGCACCTTCTTCATATAAGATGCGAATATCTGCAGCCTGATCAATGTCGCCCTGGAAGCTAATCAGGACATTATTGATTTGCCTGAAATCACCTTGCTTAATGAAATAATTCATTCGCCCAGCCATGTCCATGGTCACCAATGAAACAATAGGAATTCCGTCCGGAACCTCAATAACAGTTTCAGCAGCATGGGGTACAAACTCTTTAAATTCTATTTTGTAGTCCTTATCATTGGCCTGTAACGTCTTACTGAACTTGTTTGTCTTGAAAACCGAAAAGTAATAAGGATAATCATGGTAAGTTTCCTGCTGTCCCTCCCTGATCCAAACCTGTACAAAAGTGTTGTCTGAAATGAAATGATTGGATGTTTCTCCCTCGCGGATGTTCATGGTTCCTTCAGATCCAAGAAAACGCGTAATTGCAGCCCCCAGCAGGATAATGATAAATGCCAGGTGAAAGACCAGCGCACTGAGTTTTTTCAGTCGGTACAACTTGTATTTAAAGATGCTGCCAATCAGGCTGATACAGGTGATAAGCAAGAGCAGCTCGAACCAGGTTGCATTGTAAACGAGCGTCCTGGCGCCCATGGTCCCATAATCATTCTCAATAAATGTAGCAGTTCCAATGACTGCAGCAAAAATGAGGATTAAAGTCCCGGCAAATTTCATGGAGAATATAAAGTCAAATATCTTATTCATAACAGGTAGGATGTTGATGTAAGCTGAACCAGCTTTATTTATAAGCGTTCAAAATTAATGAAAATAGCAGGCGGTCTGATGGATAATGATATATATCATACTCAGCCAGATTAAACCATATTTCAGATTCAGAAGAGCTTGCTAATGATGATGCAGACTTTCTTCAAGGTATGGATGATTCCTGGCAACCAAAGGTGCTTTGGCCAGCGACCAGGCAACTACGAAAGCAAAGATGCCAAGGTAGCCGATAAAGGTTCCGATCTCGATATAATTGATCTCCAGTATACCATAAGTGCCTACGATAACTTGCTGATACAGGTCAACCCATTGTCCAAACATCAGGAGTATACCAATGGCAAGTAATGCATTTTTATTGGTGGCTATTTTGCCGGAAAGCAGGAGAATAAATGGCACTAACCAATTGATGATCAACTCCGCATAGAAAAAGAACTGGAATTCCCCTTTGGTTCTGGGAAGGTAATATATCGTCTCTTCGGGAATATTGGCATACCAGATGAGGATATACTGCGAAAACCAGGTATAAGCCCAGATGACTCCAAGGATAAGTATATATTTTGAAAAATCCCTGAGGTGCGATTTATTGAGAAATGGAAGGTAACCTGTTTTATTCAGGATAATGATGACCATAACAATAATCACAGAACCGTGGTAGAATCCCATTACAAAGTTTCTCACAGCAAATATGGTACTGAACCAGTGTACATCGATCGACATGATCCAGTCGAATGAGGCCAGAGAAAAGGTGATAGCAAGTACAAAAATGTATACTTTGGAATAGAATTCACTTTTTTGAAAATATTTCAACCCACCTTCCTGGTCTTCTTTTAGTGAGTATCTGCGCAATAAATAGTTGAGGAATGTCCAGACTATAAAAAACAGTGCGTACCTGGCAATGAAGAATGTGGTGTTGAGATAAGGGGACTTGTGTGCGATGAGGGCATCATGTTCAACAGCATCATGGTGTGCCCAATGATACAGGTCAGGTAAGCCGAACAGTATGATTGGCAGCATTAATATGCCGGCAACTGGAATGAAACTTGTAATGGCCTGTGGGATACGGACAAATGCTGAGGACCATCCTGATTGTGAGATGTATTGGATGGCTGCAAAGAAGCTTGCACCGATAGCGATGGTCAGAAAGTAATAGTTACTCATCAGCAGATTTGCCCATGTTTTGACAGGATTGGACATCAATCCGAAAATCACCGTGATAACCCCAATACCAAAAAGGGAGAGGGAAATGTATTTAAATATGGGTGATATGGTCAGTTTCTTATCCATTATCATTATTTTTTAATTGTTTCCAAGCTGATTATTCCTTTTCGTATTGATCTATTTAGCGATTGACCGCAAATAATTGATGATCATCCACCTGTTTTCCGCTGTGATCTGTCCCCCGTGAGGTCCCATCAGTCCCGACAGGGAACCCATGGTGATGATATGATAAAGCTCACCATCGGGTTTGCCCTGCACATAAGCATCAACCAGTGATGTTGGTTTAGCTTTAAATTTTTTGCTGCTATACAAAAACCCATCTCCAGCCCCTGTCTTTCCATGGCAGTTCAAACAATAGATAGTATATTGTGCTTTACCTTTTACCAGGCTGATCCCATTGGCTTCAACCGGGTTGATCAATTCTTCACCGGCCCTGAGCTGATCAGGATATGAGCGTTTTTTATAGGGATAAGCTTTATAACCACGCGGAATGGTCCCTTCTACCGGGGTTAGCATCGTTACGGAATCGATAAATACCGGGTTTGGACTATACGCATTGTAAGCTTCAGAATAATACATATCGGGCATATAGGCATATCCCGGATTACTCCGGTCATGGTTACAGGCGGAAGCCATCAACAGGAGTCCGGCAAACAGCACTAATTTATACTTTCGAATGAATGTTATCATGACTGCTAAGATTAATCGTTTTCTTCTTCAATATATCCCTCGGGGAGAGGCTTTTCAGCTATTTCCACCGCTCCGGTTTCTTCCAGTACCTTATTGATCTGAGATATGTCATCAGCACTTAATTCGGGATCTTTTTCAATAACAATGGCAAATTTATCATCAGTTGTCCGGGGATCGATCATCACCACCTTTTTACCCGGGCCTAGTTTTTGACGGATGAAAAAGGTCATAAAAGTCAGCAATGTGGCCACAAATATTGTGGCTATAAACATGATGATGATAAATGAAAGTGAATTCAGCGGCTTACCCCCGAATTTTAGCGGATAACTCACAACAGATGTCCAGTAGAGGAACGCAAATGACACAGAAACGCCAATGACACCATAGATAAATGTGAGGTATGGCAGTCGTGTTTTCAGGTTTAATGCTTCAAACACCCCATGAACCGGAAATGGAGAAAAGACATTTTTAATCTTAATGCCCTTTTCCCTGATCTTAAGAATGGCACTTACCAGCACATCCGGGTCATCGTAAACGCCAATGATTTCAATCTTTTCCATTATCTTATTTTTTTACTATGCTTGTTTCTTTTAAGATCCCTTTGATCTCAGAGATTGCGATCATGGGGATATAGCGGAAGAAGAGTAATATTCCAAGAAAGAATATTCCAAGTGTTCCGATAAAAATAGCTGCCTCGATAAATGTCGGTTCATAGGTGGCCCAGCTGGAAGGCAGAAAGTCCTTTGAAAGGGAAGTCACTACGATCACATACCTTTCAAACCACATCCCGATATTAATGAAAATAGAGATGATAAATACCAGGGTGATGTTGCTCCTGATCTTTTTGAACCAGAAAAGCTGAGGAATTATGGTATTACATGTGATCATTGTCCAGAAGGCTACCGTATACTCACCGGTCACCCTGTTTTTCATGAAGGTAAACATCTCATATTCGGTTCCTGAATACCAGGCGATGAACAACTCTGTTGCATAAGCAGTTCCCATGATGAGACTGATGAAGGTCAGTATTCGTGCAATAGCATCAAGGTGACCTTTGGTCACATAATCCTGGTATTTAAATACCTTTCTGACAATGATCATCAGGGTGAGCACCATGCCAAATCCTGAAAAGATGGCGCCAACCACAAAATAGGGTGGGAATATTGTTGTATGCCAGCCGGGCATAATTGAGGTGGCAAAGTCCATGGATACGATGGAGTGGACAGCGATAACCAGCGGAGCAGCAAGCCCACCGAGAAGCAATGATGCAGTTTCAAACCTTAGCCATCCTCTTGCAGTACCGACCCATCCAAAGCTAAGGAAACCGTAAACTGCCTTTTTGGTTTTTGATATCGACCGTTCGCGGATATTTGCAAAATCAGGGATCATGCCAATATACCAGAATACTGCCGATGCCATAAGATATGTGCTGATCGCCACAACATCCCAGAATAGCGGGGAGTTGAAATTATCCCATATCGGTCCCCGTGTATTCCAGTAAGGCAGGATGAAAAATGCATTCCAGATTCTTCCCATATGCAGCATGGGGAACATACCGGCGCAAATCACCGCCACAACTGTCATCGCTTCAGCGGCACGGTTAATTGATGTCCTCCACTTCTGCCGCATGATTAATAAAAATATGGAAAAAGCGGTTCCGGCATGTCCAATACCTATCCACCATACAAAGTTGATGATTCCGAAACCCCAGGCAACGTTATTGTTCACCCCCCATGTGCCAATCCCTGTTGAAACGGTTACATAAATGGCCCATAAACCCAATACCATCATACCAGTGCTGATGAACATTGCCAGGAACCACCATTTGGGTGGTGACTTGGCTTCCAGCGGTCTTAAGATATCTTCCGTGACCTGATGGTAAGTTTTATCGCCTTTTACGAGTATACCTCGAACGCCAATATTATACATAATGATAATTTTTTTCCATTCAATTTTTGTTTCTCACTTTTGTCATATAACTGACAGAAGGAAGCGTATGTAAATATTCCAGTAACTGATATGTCCTTGGATCTTTCAATAATCTGGAGATCTCACTTTCCGGGTCATTCATATTGCCAAAAATGATAGCATTTCCAGGGCATGATTGCTGGCAGGCAGGTTTGATCTCCCCATCATCCAATATTCGCCCTTCGTTTTTAGCCAATAATTTCTTTTCCTGGATACGCTGTACACAGAATGAGCATTTCTCAACCACACCTCTTGACCTGACGGTAACATCAGGATTGAGGACCAGCTTTTCCTGCTCGCTGTTCATGTTATAGTCATATTCATCATTGTCAACAAACTCGAACCAGTTAAAACGCCTGACCCGGTATGGACAGTTGTTCATGCAATAACGCGTTCCGATACAACGGTTATAAGCCATCTGGTTAAGCCCTTCATTACTGTGTGGCGTGGCTGCGACGGGACAAACATTTTCGCAGGGAGCATTATCACAATGCTGACACATCACCGGTTGGTGCACCACTTCAGGATTATCCGGATCATCAGAATAATACCTGTCAATTCTTATCCAGTGCATGATACGCCTGTTTTTAACTTCTTCTTTTCCAATAACAGCCACATTATTTTCGGCCTGACAGCTGATAATGCAGTTGCCACACCCGATACAGGCATTCAGGTTGATGGCCATGCCCCAATGGTATCCGTCATATTCCGGGATTTCATACAAGGTCAGGTTTTGCTTGGCAATATCCATGTGGATTTCATTGCCGGAATTGGGTTTCTCCTGCCATTGATCAAGGGTCGTTTCCCTGACAATAGGACGTCCTTCCATGCTATTGTGGGTTTGAGTAGTGGCCAGGGGGTAGGTCTTGCCTGTTACTTTCTCCAGTTGCACCACCCTGCCTGAAAGTTTACGAAGTCCTTCAAAGGAATTGATGTATGGATAGAGGTTCTTGCCAATGCCTTCGGCTACCTTGCCTGCAATAAGCCTTCCATACCCAAGAGCAACGGAGACAGTACCATGTGCCTGACCTGCTTGTATCAGTGCCGGCAATTCCAATTCACCATTGATGGACAGTATATCTTCCTGTTCAATGCCATGCTCCCCGGCATATTTAGGAGGAATGCAAATGTAATTATCCCAAACGGCTGTTGTTATCGGATCGGGCATTTCCTGCAACCAGGGATTATTGGCATTTTTGCCGGATCCGATCGACATTTTTTCATACAAGACCAATTCCAGCCCATTATCATTACTGGAAAGTGCTTTCAAGGGTACATCCTGAAAAGCAGGTTGATCTTTTTCTATTTGTTCAATGTGCATGATGCCATCATGAACAGCCTGGTACCAAAAATCGGAAAACAACATGAATTGATCCTGTTGTGAAAACAGCTCTTGTTCCCAATATGCTTCAAGATAAGCGGCATAATCCGTATCCGATCCCATCCACTTGATTAAAGAATCCTGGAACTGCCTGGTGTTAAATATTTTTTGTATTGCCGGTTGGGCCAGGCTATAATAGCCTTGCTTAGGTTCTGCATCATTCCATGATTCAAGATAATGGTTGTCAGGACAGACATATTCAGCAAGGTCAGCTGTTTCATCAATCCTGTCAGAAAATGAAATACTGAGATCAAGCTTAGCCATGCCATCAGCAAATTTCTTCGCATCAGGATAGTCATATGCCGGATTCACGTTGTAAATCAGCAATGCACCTACATTTCCATTGGCCATATCCTCTACCAGTCTGGTCATCTCCTGATCAATACCCTGCCTGATAAACATGGGTTTACTGAGGTCGATGGTATGTCCGTAGTTGCCCAATAAGTTATTAATCGCATTGACAATGAGCTGTATGCCCAGGTCATTAGCCCCCGAAATAAGCAATGATTTCCCTTTGTTCCTGAGCAGCTCCAGAGCCAGCTCATGCACATCAACCGGTGTAGCGGGTGCATTATAAGTGCCGGTTCCAACAGTGTTGGCAATTTCATTGTAAAGATTGAGCAGTACTGCCCCTTCATCAGAAGGTTTGATGCTAACACGTTCATCTGCATTTGAACCGGTCAGCGACATGCCGGATTCATATTGCAGATGGCGCGACATGGGAAGTCCGTTGACCAGGTTCCTCCTGCTGGAATACTGTTTGGCAAACTCGACAGGGGAAAGCCAATTTCCAAGAAAATCCGCATTGAATCCCACAATCAGGTCTGCTTTGTCAAAATAGTATGAAGGAATGGCTTTTGAGCCGAATTGCATCTCGTTTGCCTGCAGTAAGGCAGAGGCCGAGATGGTATCATAACTTACCCATGCTGTTCCAGGGAATTTAACCTGGAATTCACCAATCAGCTTTTTAGTGGCAGGGCTGATGATGGTAGAGCTGAGCATGACTATCTTTTTTCCTGCTGATGACAGCTTCTCAAGTTTGGAAATGATCTCGGCATCTATGGTTTCCCAATCGGCTTTTTCATTTTTCTTTAAAGGCTCCCTGAATCTTGCTTCATCATACAAACTCAAAACTGATGATTGAACCCTTGCACTGGTTCCTCCCCGGGAGATGGGGGATAATTCATTTCCCTCTATTTTGATCGGCCTGCCTTCCCTTGTTTTCACAAGAATACTGCAATAATCCTGTCCGTCAAAAAAGGTTGAAGCATAATAATTGGCGACTCCCGGTACCACTTCCTGTGGTTGATTCAGGTAGGGAATGGCTTTGCGTACCGGTGTTTCACAACTCGTTGCGATCGCAGCATAACCAACGGTGAAGCCCAGCATTTTTAAAAAGTCACGCCGGTTTGATTTACCTCTTATCTCGTCATCTGTCAGACCTTCAATTGGAGACTCAGCATTGCTTTCCTGTTTTTCCAATTTCGAACTGTCTTCCGCTGGGTTTGAATGCTGCTTATATTCTTCTATGCTTTGCCAGTATTTTTTCATAATCTTTATTGCGTTAAATGGCGATTAATAATGGCATTTCTGACAATCATTGCCTCCGATATCATCAACAGTAACTATCGTCTTTTTGCCACTCTTCAATTGTTCATGCAATTTCTCATAACTCCTGTAGAAATCATTATTGATGAACTGTACTTCAGTCCTCCGGTGACAATTCACGCACCAGCCCATGCCAAGGTCGTTCACCTGCTGGATCCGGTCCATTTCCTTTACTTCTCCATGGCATTGAGCACAATCAATATTACCCACTGAAACATGCTGGGCATGATTGAAATATACATGGTCAGGTAAATTGTGGACTTTTACCCATTCGATGGGTTTATGGGTTTCAACAGCTGCATATATTTTGGCAATTTCTTCTTTTCCGGTTTGTGTTCCCTCTTTGACCACATTATGGCAATTCATACACACAGCAACACTGGGTATCCCGGCATGCATGCTTTCATCAACAGTACTGTGGCAATATTTACAATCAGTCTGGTTATCACCCGCATGTATCCTATGCGAAAACTGAATGGGTTGATCGGGCTCATAATATTGCTGCCGGCCCAGGTTCTGAGCTTCCAGGATGCTTACTTCCGTGACAACAGCAGCTGAGATGAGGATTATGATAATGTGGATTGCTTTTACCTTGACGATCCTGGTGATTAACAGGTCGAGCAGGGCGATCAGGATAATGATGACGGATATGAAAAATGAGACCTGCAGGTTAGAAAATGGATTCTCCGTATCTGCCATAAACACGTATTGATCTTCGGTAGCATGCTCATCTGCTGCTGCTTCTGTCTTGACTGCCATGTCATAATTTTCTATGTAGGCGAGCACGGCATCTACCTGTCCGGTGGTGAAGTTATTAGGAGGCATCGGGATCTTATTATTCTCCTCAAAGATCTTAACCGCATATTCATCTCCTGCCTGCACCAGTTCCTGGGAGTTGATGATGAACTTAACCAGCCATTCCTTTTCAAGGCGTTCGGTGACACCTTTAAGGTCCGGTCCGATCAGCTTTCCTTTCCCGATCGTATGGCACGCGGCACATACCTTGAATAATTGTTCACCTTCATCCTGGGCTTGTAATTCCCAGCCTGAAATCATGAATAATAATGCGATAATGGAAATAATTTTGAGGAAATATTTCGCAGGCTTACAGAAATGTAAATTGTGCATACCAAAAGTAATTTAATTACAGAAGAAGAATTCTGAGGTTTTTGGTTCTTAGTATCTTACCCAATATCCCGGTCATAAAATACCAGAGACATACTGGAAGATAAAAATATAAATTAAATTGAATAGAATGAAAAAAAATTAAAGAAGGGTTCGATCCGGACTTTTTGGCATACTGATCTGAGGTATATTCTCCGGATGCCAGTGCCATCAACACCTTGGTGCCACTGAGGAGTCCGGAATAATAATCGTTTTGTTTGAAATGGGGGATCATTTCATAGTCGATGATGCGTGAAACGATAGCATCCGGAGTGGCCCCTGGAATCAGTATCAGGGTAAGATATGAATATTAAAATAAGCTTTTCATCTAATCTTTGCCAAAAGATATTTCATCGGGCAATTCATTGACATCATCTGTCTGGTATGGATAGTGTTTTTTAAGGTATCTCCCAATGTCCGTGATCCCTTCGATCAGGCCCTCAGTGAATTCTGCTTCCCTGAAATAGTTCAGCATCCTGGCTTTGATCTCTTCCCAAAAGTTTTCGGGAACTGCTTTATTAATTCCCTCATCTCCGATGATAGCGAATTTCCTGTTTTTAATGGCGAGGTAAAATAAAACACCATTTCTAAGCTCTGTTTTATTGATCTTGAGTGTTTTGAAGATATAAGCACCCCTGTTCATCACATCACCATCGCAAACATTTTCGATATGGACTCGGATCTCTCCCGAGGTATCCAGTTCGGCATTGAGAATGGCTTGTTTGATGTCCTCTTGCTGTTCTTTGCTAAAAAAACTACGCGCTGATTTGCCCATGCTTAAATGATATTATGTTTCGATAACAGAATTAGAATTTCACTTCCGGTGCTTGCTCCATCCCTTGTACGCCTTCGAAATATGGCATCTTGCCAAATCCGAAAATGCCAGCAAGTAAGTTATTCGGGAATGTCCTGATGTAGCTGTTGTAATCAAAAGTCGATTCATTGAATTTCCTCCTGGCATTGGTGATCCAGTTCTCCGTACCTTCCAGCTGCACCTGTAAATCCCTGAAATTCTGATTGGCTTTCAGATCAGGATAGCGTTCAACAACGACCAGCAATTTCGATAATGCTGACGATAGTCCGTCCTGGGCCTGCTGAAACTGACGTATGGATTCCGTGTTCAAATCTTCAGGCTTTACGGTTACGGAGGTGGCCCTGGCCCTGGCTTCTACAACCTCAGTCAGGGTTTCCTGTTCATGGTCTGCGTAACCTTTTACAGTGTTGACTAGATTTGGGATCAGGTCAGCACGCCGTTGATAATTGTTTTCTACCTGCGACCATTTTTCACTGATCCCTTCTTCCAAAACGACCATATTGTTATATCTCCCTTTAAACAAGAAATAGGCTGCCACCAGGAGTACAACAATGACAATGATAGTAATGATCCTGCTTTTATTCATTTGATGATATAATTTTGTTCACCGATAAAACGAAAATAGATAACTCTAAAGTACATAAACTCGATGAATAAATTATCATGTGATTCGTTTTATTTTAAGCTATTGAATTATTCAATAATCTTGATACTTCTGTTAATAAACTCCGACATGCTCTTTCCTTTAAGTAAGTTCTGTGACAGCAATGCCAGGTCATATAATTGCTTGACAAACTGGTCTTGCATATCTTCTTTTCCTTCATCCAGTATTTTGGTCATGACCGGATTGTTAACGTTGACAACCAGGTTCATTTGGTCAGGCAAATCTCCAAAACCAAATCCGGATCCTCCAAGTGCTGACATGTCTTTCATACGGCGCATGTATTCTGGCCTTGTGATGATCACAGGCAGGTCTTCTTCACCCAGATTTTCCAAGACAACAGTGAACTTTTCCTTTTCAATATTTCTCTCCACTATACCTTTTAGCGTCTCTTTTTGCTTGTCGTCCAGTTTTGAGGGCAACTCGTCTTCCTTCATGATGAGCTTATCGATGGTGTCGGCATCTACCCTGGTAAAGACAGTATCCTGAAATTTTTGTTCCAGTGTATTGATGAAATGATTGTCTAATACACCATCAAGTAAAAGCACATCATAGCCCCTGTCTTTTGCAGTTTCAATGAATGTGTGCTGATCTTCAAGGGCATTTGAATACAGGTATACAAGTTTTTTATCCTTGTCAGTCTGATTGGTCTTGATATGCTTTTTGTACTCATTGAAAGTGAAGTATTTGCTTTCAGTATTCTTTAGTAAGGAAAACTTCTCGGCCCGCTCGTAAAATTTTTCCTCTGAGATCATACCATAGATGATAAAGACCTTAATGTCATCCCATTTTTCCTCAAAGCTTTTCCTGTCTTTTTTGAATAACTCTTCCAGTTTATCAGCTACTTTACGCATAATATAACCAGAGATCTTCTTGACACTGGCATCACTTTGTAAGAAAGATCGGCTTACATTTAAAGGGATATCCGGTGAGTCAATCACCCCATGAAGTATGGTCAGAAAGTCAGGCACTATACCTTCAACAGAATCGGTAACAAACACCTGGTTGCTGTAAAGCTGGATTTTATCGCGCTGGACTTCAACATTCTTTTTAACCTTTGGAAAATATAAGATCCCCGTCAGGTTAAATGGATAATCCACATTAAGATGGATTTGGAACAGCGGCTCATCAAATGACATGGGATATAATTCCCTGTAGAAATTCTTATAATCTTCATCATTACAATCCGCAGGTTTTTTCTTCCACAATGGATCTGTATTGTTGATGATCCTGGGTTTTTCCACTTCTATGGTCTTGTCGTTACCATCTTTATCTTTCTTACCTTCCACCTTTTCAAAGGTCTTTTCCATACCAAACTGGATTGGTATGGGAAGGAATTTACAATACTTTTTCAGCAGCCCGAGGATCTTGTGGTCCTCAAGAAATTCTTTAGATTCTTTATCCATATGCACAATGATCTCAGTGCCCCTGTCAGCTTTTTCAATTTCCGTCATGGTATAATCAGGGCTACCGTCACATTCCCAATTGATGGCTTTTGTGCTACCTCCTTTTTTGTAAGTTTTGGTTTGGATTTCCACCTTATCGGCAACCATGAAAGATGAATAGAATCCCAGTCCGAAATGTCCAATAATGGCATTTCTTTCCGCCTCGGTTTTAGTTTTGAACTTTTTCACGAATTCCTCTGCACTGGAGAATGCGATCTGGTTGATATATTTGTCAACTTCTTCCGCATTCATACCGATTCCCCTGTCTTTTACCGATAGGGTCCCTGCCTTTTTGTCAACCACGACCTGTATGGTCAGGTCGCCCAGTTCTCCCTTGAATGCACCTACTGACACCAATGTTTTTAGCTTTTGTGTGGCATCTATTGCATTTGAAATGAGCTCCCTGAGAAAGATCTCATGATCTGAGTAAAGGAACTTTTTAATGATGGGGAAAATGTTTTCGGTCTGAACGTTGATTTTACCTTTCTGCATATCTATCTTATTTTTCTTATGTTATCTGTGTTGAATTTACTTGCTTTGGCTTATCACAAACGCTGTGCCAATGGGTCAGGCCTGACATTTTGACGTTGTTTTAACTTACACCGACCTCTCTGATGCGGACGTAATTTAGACTGATTACATTTATAAATCATGAATATATTTTCTATTTTAGCAAGCATAATTATCGTAAAACTTACCTGTAACAGCATACATCATGGATATTGATAAGATTAATTGGGGCGAGTTGCCATTTGCTTATTTTAAAACTGATTATAATGTGAGATGTTATTACCGCGACGGGCAATGGGGAGAAGTTGAGGTTTCTTCATCGGAATATGTACCCATCCATATCGCTGCCACCTGCTTGCACTATGGGCAGGAAGCTTTCGAAGGTATAAAGGCCTTCAGGGGTGTTGATGGTAAATTGCGTGTGTTCAGATGGGAAGAAAATGCCAAGAGGATGCGTGAATCTGCCAAGGGCATCATGATGGCAGAGGTCCCGGATGATGTTTATAAAGAGGCCATAATGAAAGTCATCAAGTTGAACGAGAAGTATGTACCTCCTTATGGAACTGGTGCTGCGCTGTATATAAGGCCTTTGCTAATGGGTACAGGGCCACAGGTTGGTGTCAGGCCTGCCACTGAATACATGTTCATGATCTTTGTTGGCCCGGTTGGTCCCTACTTCAAGGAAGGGTTCAGTCCAGTTAAGATCCAATTGGTCAGGGATTATGACAGGGCTGCTCCACAGGGTACCGGGCATATTAAAGTAGGTGGTAATTATGCCGCCAGTTTACGTCCGGCAGAGAGGGCAAAAAAGGAAGGATATTCATCCGTTTTATTCCTTGATTCTCATAAGCGCAAACATATTGACGAGGCCGGCCCTGCCAATTTTTTTGGCGTTAAAGGCAATACATATATCACACCTGATTCACATACGATCCTGCCTTCGATCACCAACATGAGTATTCGTACCCTTGCCAAAGACATGGGCATGAAGGTCGACATGCGAAACGTACTGGTGGAAGAACTGGATGAGTTTGATGAAGTAGGCGCTTGCGGAACAGCTGCGATCATCACGCCAATTTGTATGATCGATGACAGGGAAACCGGTAAACAATACAGATATTGTAAAGATGGAAAAACCGGCCCGATTTCTACAAAGCTTTACAATAAGCTCAGGGCCATTCAGTTTGGTGAAGAACCGGATCCATACAACTGGAATACCATTATAGATTAATAAGCTCAGAATTTTCCAGGAAATACTTCATTTGTCGCTGGAGCTTCAAGGCTTCCTCCCTTGCTTTTTCAGCAAAGTCTTCATCCTGTGAGGCATAGATAATGCTTCTGGATGCATTTACCAGGATGCCACAATCCTTGTTCAAACCGTATCTGGCTACATCTTCAAGGCTGCCGCCCTGGGCGCCCACACCAGGCACCAGCAAGAAATGTTCAGGGAT
Organism: Bacteroidales bacterium; assembly: GCA_030618905.1. Classification (GTDB taxonomy): domain Bacteria; phylum Bacteroidota; class Bacteroidia; order Bacteroidales; family B18-G4; genus JAUWGC01. The sequence goes on from JAUXCL010000004.1 coordinate 16,915, forward strand.
AATTTTTCTGATCTCTCCAATCATCTCTGCCTTTGTGGCTCCAACCACAAACATGGTATTTCCTTGATTGCCCCACTGACTGGTGGTTTTGAATACCCGCTCATACAGCTTGTCGCCTCCCGGAACCTCGAGCATTTGAAAGTCATCTGATCCCTTGTTAGAGGTCAATGCAAGGAGGATAACCCATTTATCCGGGATGGAAAGAAAAGGTGAGATGGAATCTTCTCCCATGTAAGGGGCCACTGTAATGGCGTCGAAATTCAGATTGGATAAGAAAGCCCTGGCATATTGAAGTGATGTATTCCCGATGTCACCACGTTTGGCATCGGCAATTGTGAATACTTCGGGGTAATTGGTATTCAGGTAATTGATCGTTTTTTCGAGGCTCATCCAACCTTTGGCCCCCAGGCCTTCATAAAAAGCAATATTTGGCTTGAAGGCAACGCTCATTTCATGCGTGGCATCAATGATCTGCCTGTTGAACTCATAAATGGGATCTTCTGTATCCAGCAGATGTTTTGGGATCTTTTCCAAGGCTGTATCCAGTCCTACACATAAAAAAGATCTTTTGCTTTTTATCTGTGTAACGAGTTCATTCCTGTTCATAATTATACTGTCATCAAGTAAGGATTTCCTGTATTATGAAAGCTCTTCCTTAAGCCTTTCTGCATTTTCAGCGATTTGCAACTTGTCGATCACCTCGTCAATATCACCGTTGATGATATTTTGTAAATTATACATGGTGAGGTTGATGCGATGGTCGGTCACCCTGCCCTGAGGCCAGTTATAGGTCCTGATCTTGGCCGACCTGTCGCCGGTAGAGACCATGGTCTTACGCTTGGAGGAGATATCATCGAGGTACTTCTTGTATTCCATCTCGTAGATCCTGGTACGAAGCACGGTCAATGCCTTCTCATAATTCTTGATTTGTGATTTCTGGTCCTGGCAGGTTACCACAATGCCTGTTGGAACATGCGTTAACCTGACAGCGGAATAGGTAGTATTTACTGATTGCCCTCCCGGACCTGAAGAACAATATGTATCTCTCCTGATGTCCTCTTGTTTTACTTCCACATCAAATTCATCTGCTTCGGGTAGTACCACGACTGATGCCGCTGATGTATGCACCCTGCCCTGGGTTTCTGTCTTTGGTACACGCTGGACCCTGTGCACACCTGACTCGTATTTCAGGCGGCCATAAACGTCATTTCCGATGACATTGAAAATCACCTCTTTAAACCCACCTGCCGTGCCTTCAGTCTCGCTGACAGGCTCCACTTTCCATTTTTTGTTTTCGCAATACTTCAAATACATCCTGTAAAGGTCGCCAGCGAAGATGCTGGCTTCATCACCTCCTGCACCAGCCCTTATCTCAACGATAGAGTTTTTACCATCCTGCGGATCAGCGGGAATAAGCATAATCCTGATCTTCTCTTCCATAGCGCCCCTGTCACGTGTAAGATCAATTAATTCCTCCTTGGCAAGATCACGGAATTCATCGTCCTTCTCGTTTTTAAGGATATCCCTGGCAGAGTCGATATTGTCCAGAATGTTCTTGTATTTATGATAAGCATTGATCATAGGCTGGAGATCTTTGTAGTCTTTGTTCAGCTTGATGTAGCGTTTCATATCCGACATCACTTCAGGCTGGTTCATTTCATCCTCGATAGCTTTCCAGCGCTTATATATATCCTCTAATTTCTCCAGCATATCTGCTCCTTTAATGGCATGCAAATGTACAATTAATTACAATAAACGATTTACCATCCAATGACCAACATAATATTCAAATTCATGATATGTAATCAGGATATAGAATTTACCAGTTTTTAAATGGGTTCTTCATTAACATTGAGTTGAAATAGCGAACATCGCCGGTTACTTCCTCCCCTAACCAATCCGGTCGGTCAAAATGATGATCTTCGGATGGCAGTTCAATTTCTGCAACAGTTAAACCTTGGTTGTCACCGTAAAATTCATCTACTTCAAATTTTAAACCACTTTGTTCGGGGACAATGAAACGTGTTTTATCAATCACACCCGCTTCGCAAATCTTAAGCAATTCGTCAGCTTCTGAGATTGGAATTTCTGTTTCCCATTCAAAACGGCTGGCCCCGCTTTGGTTGCCAATCCCTTTTATGGTTAAATATCCTTTATCCCCTTTAATCCGCACCCTTACCGTTCTTTCAGGAACAGATGATAGATATCCCTGTGTTATTCTTGTTTCTTTAATGACAAGTGGTTTATAATCCCCCTTCACTAAAAATTTTCTTTCTATTTCTTTTGCCATGATTATTTACAATTTCAAGGAATTCATGCTTTAATATTCAAACTCCCCAAATGCTGATCTGATCGTAAGCTTCTTCTTCCCGGATGGCTCCACATGCCCGATGATCCGGGCATCGATATGGAAAGTTTTTGAAATGCTGATGAGGTCTGCTGCAATGGCTTCAGGTACATACAGCTCCATGCGATGGCCCATGTTGAAGACTTTATACATCTCCTGCCATGGAGTATGGGACTGCTCTTGTATGAGTTTGAAGAGAGGGGGTGGAGAGAAGAGATTATCTTTAATAACATGCAGGGTATCCACAAAATGTAAGATCTTGGTCTGCCCACCGCCACTGCAATGGACCATGCCGTGAATCTGTCCACGGTAAGCATCCAGTATTTGCCTGATGACCGGGGCATAGGTACGGGTAGGGGACAGGATCAATTTGCCGACATCCACAGCATCCACCTCAGTAGAGTCTGTTAGTTTTTTCTTTCCACTATATACCAGGTTCTCCGGAATACTTTGATCAAAACTCTCAGGATACCGGATAGCATATGAATGGTCCAAAACATCATGCCTGGCTGAAGTAAGCCCATTGCTTCCCATGCCTCCATTATAAGCATGCTCATAAGTAGCCTGTCCGAAGGAAGCCAGCCCGACGATGACATCCCCGGCACGGATCTGATCGTTGCTGATAATCTCCGAACGCTTCACTCTTGAAATCACTGTAGAGTCAACAATGACCGTTTTAACCAGGTCGCCAACATCAGCCGTTTCACCTCCTGTAGAGTAAATCCCGATACCCATCCCCCTTAAATCCTCCAGGAATTCTTCTGTGCCGTTGATGATTGCAGCAATCACTTCCCCGGGAATGTTTTGTTTGTTCCTGCCTATGGTGGATGAAAGCAATATATTATCTGTAACTCCAGCACATAATAAATCATCCAGGTTCATGACGACAGCATCCTGAGCGATTCCCTTCCATACGGAAAGTTCGCCGGTCTCTTTCCAGTACAAGTAAGCAAGAGAGGATTTCGTTCCGGCACCATCCGCATGCATGATATTGCAATAAGCCTTATCATCGCCGAGGATGTCCGGGATGATCTTGCAGAAAGCATTGGGGTAAAGGCCTTTGTCAATATTCTTTATGGCATTGTGGACATCGCTCTTACTGGCTGATACACCTCTGCGTGAATACCTCGATTCGGAAGACATGATCTGATATCGGAATATGATGTTATTAATATTCGAAAGTGATTTTCTGTGTTGAATTGTCAATCTTATAATTGCCAATTTTTTGCAGCAAGCGCTTACCAAATACCATAGGTTCATTCAGTCGGTGGCTTACAGTGACTTCCACATCAAGTATGGTTTTGCTGGCAATGCGTAATTCTTTGATGACAAATACTGCCCCGTTTCTAATGGTGTTACTACCCAGTACCTCTTTCGGGTCGCCATTGAAATCTTCTTTACTGATGGATCCTTCATTAAGCATGGCAAGTCCTTTTTCAAGGGACACCTGTACAGGTTTTTCAGGATCATAATAGAACCGCTCATCAAATCCATTGATGATGCAAGGGATGATCAATATACCCGTATTGGGCTCTGTAGTGAATTTTACGACATTATCTTCGGGATTGATCTGGATATTTACCTGTGCGATCTCCTCACCTGCTATCCTTGATTTGGGAATATAGTCTTTCCTCAGCACCCTGAAATCTGTCCGGCGGTTTAGCTGGTGTGCCTCTTCTTTTACCTCGGTGCTGGGCAGAGCCTCAATATATTCTTCGTTAAGCACGTCACCTTCCTTAAAAGTATATCCTGCCCTGGGCATGTCTTTTAACATCAGCCTGGGTTGGCGTTCACCATAACCTTTGGCCACCAGGCGGTCAGGATCAATGCCCCTTAATATGAGATAGTCAACCACCGACTGTGCACGTTTCTGTGAAAGAATATCATTCCTTTCATAGGAATCCCTCGAATCGGTATGTGAAGCAAGCTCAACGACAATGCGTGGATTCTCATCCAGAGTGGTGACCAAACCCTGTAGTGAGTCCTCATATTGTGGCTTGAGATCCCACTTGGCCAGATCATATAAAATTTCAGGAAGAATAATTGGTTCCTCCGGAATGGGCTTCAGTACAAAATCTTTGTTGAAATCTGTACCCACTTCAACACCAACAGTGGTGATCTTGGCAGCTGAGTTGAAATATTCGTCTTTGGTTACAATGATGTCGTATGTAGTATTTGGCAATACCTGTGTTTTACCAAACATATAAAAACCCTGGTCATTGGTACGTGTGGAAACAGAGATCCCATCTGATCCTATCATGGTAATGGTGGCATCAAGAACATACTGAAGCGTACGATCATCCGTAACAACTCCCTTGATTGTAAATTCCAGCGGAGGAATAATAAAAGAAAATATATCTTCCCTGCCTTTTCTGCCTCTTCGGTCAGAAGCAAAAAATCCCATTTCCAGTTCTTCATGAAAGCAAATACTAAAATCATTAAAGGTAGTATTCAGCGGATAGCGCATATTCACCGGTTCGCCCCAATTGCCTTCTTCATCAATGGCGGAGTAAAAAATATCCAGTCCACCCATTCCGGGATGACCATCTGAGGCAAAATACAACAGTGTATCGCTTCTCAGGCATGGGAATAACTCCTCACCGGGAGTATTGATGACAGGCCCAAGGTTAAAGGGTCTGCTGAAAGGTTCTGATATTGTTTCCCTGAAGGCTACCCATATGTCTTTTCCTCCTGAACCTCCTGTTTTATTGGAAGAAAAATAAATGATCAGCTCGTTGGCACTTACAGCCGGATGTCCTATGGCAATTGAAGAATCCCGGCCCAACACGACTATTTGAGGTTTGCTCCAATTTCTTCCGGCCCGGTCAGCAGTATAAATCTGGCAACCCATTTGCCGTTTTTCTACATTGGGACATCGGGTGAAATATAAAGTGTTAAACCTGCTGTTCATGACGCCAACACCCTCATTATCTTCGGTATTGATTCCATCTTCACCGGTAGTGAGCAAAGTAGGCTCACTCCACTCTTCCTTGCGGTCAAGGCGGGTATAGAACAGATCACTGAATGCCATATCAGTCCATTCGTCTTTGCCTTTCCCCGTTGAACTTTCACGTGTGGAAGTAAAAATCAGGTCATTAAAATTGCTACTGGAATAGATGGGGGAAAAATCTGATTCCCTGGAATTGATCTTTTTGATATACTCAATTTCATATTTGGATGGATTATCAATCCAATCCTGGATGAAATCACAGGATAAAGCACCATTAAAACCCCGGATATCCTCAGGCTCTGCTTCCACATAAGCATTATAATACTCTTTAGCTTCTTCATAATTACCATCCATCTTCAGGGTTTCGGCATAACGAAGCAAAAGGATAGGGGCTTTCTTATCGTAATTTGAGCGGATCAATCGCTTGTACTGGGACTTGGCCTTTTTGTAATCAGCCATAAACCAGTAACACTCAGCAATCTGGAAATATATTCGGTCTTTCTCAGCCTTGTTGTTCTTGACCTTATTAACGACCTTTTGGTATCGTTCAGCAGCCAGTGCAAATTTCTCATCCTCAAAAGCCTCATCAGCACCTTTGGCATAGTACCTGGTCTTTTGGGCTTGTACGCTTCCAGCCGTTATCAATAATGCGCAGATTACAAACAGAACAACCTTGCTGATTTTCATTATTTTACTGAAATATTAATTATTCTCAATGATCCAGATATACAACGGTATTTTACCACATTTATTAGGGCATAAAATCAAAAACAATTATTTCTTATCTGTTTCCTCAACTGGTGGCTTTTTTGCGGGTGCTTCCACGTCAATATCTATATCGACATTCATCTCACTCTTGAAATGATTCACCTCCTGGTTGATTTCTTTCTTGATCTGATTAGAAGCATTCCTGACTTCATTGAAGCCTTTGCCCAATGTCCGTGCAATTTCCGGAATCTTACTGGGTCCAAAAACAACAAAGATCACAATGATGACCAGAAGGATCTCGCCCCCACTGATATCAAGAAACAATAAACTATCAAATGATTGACTCAGATTCATTACAGAAGCAAAAATAATAAAAAGTCCCGATTAAAACCGGGACTTTTTAAATCACTGTTATATTGATAAAATGATTATTTTCTTCTTTTTGCGCCCTGTGCATTTTTGGCTTTCAGTGCTTCCCTCTTTTTGCCGGCACCCAGGAGGTCAAATGCAACCGGGCTGGCATTGAAGAGTGAGGAATAGGTACCAATAAGGATACCAACAAGCAAGGCAAAGGTGAATCCTCTGATAATCTCACCACCAAAGATGAATATCGCTAACAATACCACCAATGTTGTACCTGATGTATTCAGCGTTCTGGCAAGAGTACTGTTCAGGGCATCATTGATATTGGTCTTCAACTCTTTCTTGGGGTGCAGGCCTGTAAACTCCCTGATACGGTCGAAGATGATCACGGTATCATTGATTGAATATCCAATAATCATCAGGATCGCGGCAATAAATGCCTGGTCAATCTCCATACTAAAGGGCAGGAGATTATAGAATAGTGAAAACAATCCTATGGTGATCAAGGAGTCATGGAAAAGCGCAATCACACCTGCCAGACCAAATTGCCATTTCTTAAACCTGATGGCGATATAGATGAAGATCACAATCAATGCAAAAAAGATAGCCATGAAGGCCCTGTTTCTGATATCATCTGCGATGGTTGGCCCAACCTTCTGAGAACTAAGAATCCCGATCATCTTGTCTTCACTCTCAACATCCGAAGAGAATTCCATGTAATTAATCTCCTGATCCTGATAGAATGGTTTTAAGCCATTAAAGAGTTTGGTCTGTATTATAGAATCCACTTCAGGTGCATTGTCATCAATCAAATATTTGGTTGTGATTTTGACCTGGGAATTGGGCCCAAATGTCTTAACCTCCGGAGCCACATTGTCAAACTCAGCTGTCAGTTCATTCCGGATATCTGCAACAATGACATTCTGATCAAAACGGACTATATAGGTACGTCCTCCCGTAAAATCAATACCCATATTCAATCCCCGGGTGACCAGTGATCCAATGCCGACAAGGATTATAATGGCAGAAAAGATATAAGCTTTCTTGCGCATACCCAGAAAGTCGATATGCATGTTCACCAGTGCGTTACGGTTGAAAGTGTGATCGAATGTAATTGTCTTGTTCTTATCAAGCAGGTGGTTGAATATCAACCTGGTGATAAAAATCGAGGTGAATAATGATGAAAGCAGACCAATGATCAGTGTGGTTGCAAAACCCTGAACAGGACCGGTACCGAATGTGTAGAGTACGATACCTGTCAGCAATGTGGTCACGTTACCGTCAATGATGGCCGAATATGCGTTTTTATAACCATCTGTAATGGCCAGTCGCATGCCTTTGCCTGCCCTGACCTCTTCCTTGACACGTTCAAAGATGATCACATTGGCATCCACTGCCATACCCAGGGTAAGCACGATACCGGCGATACCCGGCAAGGTCAGCACTGCACCGAGGGAGGCAAGTACACCAAGGATAAAAAAGATGTTGGTCAATAGCGCAAGGTCAGCTACCCATCCTGCACGGTTGTAATAGAACACCATATAGATCAGTACCAGGAGAAAGGCGATAATGAAGGACCAAAGTCCTGCGTTAACAGCTTCTTTACCAAGTGAAGGCCCTACTACTGCTTCCTCAACAATCCTTGCAGGAGCGGGTAATTTACCTGCTTTAAGGATATTGGCAAGGTCTTTTGCTTCTTCAATACTCATGTCTCCACCTGAGATGGATGACCTGCCATTCGGGATCTCTACATTAACGTTTGGATATGAATGGATATAACCATCAAGAACGATAGCTACTTGCCTGCCAATGTTTTCACCTGTCAGCCTTCTCCATACCCTGGCACCATCAGCATTCATGTTCATGGTTACTTCAACCCTGCCATATTGGTCATAGTCCTGGCGTGCATCAACCACAACATCTCCTTCCAAAGCAGCTGTTCCTTCACGTGATGTAACTTTCAAGGCGACAAGCTCAAGGATGTTGGTGCCCTTGCGGGGCTTGCTGGTCCAGGCAAATTTCAGGCTCTTTGGAAATACTTTTGTCCTTTTCAACATATTGTTGATCCTGGCAGTATCTTTTATGGCTGCAAAACCTAATGTGGCATTGTCCTGTGGTACATTTTCCCTGTCTACGTTGATAATGAGATAGGCAAATAATGGATTATCTTTTGCATAATCATCGAAAGATTTATCTGCAACATCCAATTCTGTGGTATCACTTTCCAGTTTGTCGAGTAAGGATGATGTAGCACTGGTATCATCGATGCTTGCTTCTGGCTCAGCTTCTATAATCTTTCCTGCAGAATCTACCGGCTGCAGTACCTCCTGCTCCATTTCACCCAATTCAGCAGCATCAACACTTTCGTCCTGGCTTTCGCCTGTTGCCTCGGTTGACATAAACCTTAATTTGCTGTTGGCCTCAACAAAATAGCCAATTACTTCAGGCAGGCTATAGGTCTCCCAGAATTCAAGTTTAGCAGTTCCCTGGAGCAATTTTCTTACACGTGCCGGGTCTTTGATGCCAGGAAGTTCAACAAGGATTCTTCCGGAACCGGCCAGTTTCTGAACATTTGGTTGGGTAACCCCGAAACGGTCAATACGGGTCCTGAGAATATTAAAGGAGCGGTCAAAGGCGCCTTCGGTTTCAGCCCTGATAACAGCCAGTACATCTTCATTGGTGGAATTATAACTGATCATGTCCTTCAGCTCAACCGTGCTGAATACTGCTGCCATGCTTTCAGCAGGTGCTATCTGCGTCCAGGTTTCACCAAAAAGAGTAACAAAGTCCTTGGTGCTTCTTCTCTGGTTTTGATAAGTCTGCCGCATCACTTCCCTGAATGTAGGATCCTGGCTGTAATCAGAAAGGGCATTTACAATATCACCAATCTTCACTTCAAGGGTGACATTCATCCCACCTTTCAGGTCAAGACCAAGGTTAAGCTCACGTTCTTTTGCTTCTTTGTAAGTATATTTTCTGATTAGAATATTTAATACAACCTGGTTAGACATGGAGTCCTTGTAATAGCTCTCCCTGGCGTGGTGAATAGAATCAAGCAAGAATTTCTCCCTGAGTTCATCTCCTTTAGCCAGTGTTGTGGCAAGGTTAACAGCATGCTGTGATGTGGCATACTCCCTTGCATTACGCTCAACCTTTCCGGTAATATATGTAAATGATAGTTGGAATAGGCATACGACGGCAAATGCAATTGCAAACAACTTAATAGCCCCTCTACTTTGCATGTTTTTAGAATTTTATGATTCTTCGAAAATTTGAGGGTGCAAAAATAGAATAATATTTATTAATTAACAATTTTAGCCGTGGATAATTTCAAAAAACCCAAAACCTTATAAATTCCCATTTCTATTTTAGCAATAATCAGAAATACAGATGGTTAACCAGGTAACCCCGGACATAATCCCCAATACCAGATTCCAGGGAATAAAAAGGTTTATCATAACCAAGGGATCTGAGCTTCTCCATATTGGCTTCGGTGAAGTATTGGTATTTATCCCTGATGTCTTCAGGAGTAGGAATAAATTCAATGCTTTCAGGAATTTCCAGTGCGCTGAATGTGGCTTTGGCAAGGTCAGAAAAAGTTCTGGCTTTTCCGGTGCCCAGATTATAGATCCCGCTATGCAGTGCTTGCTTCATCAGGAAGTACATGACGGAAACCACATCTTTGACATACACAAAATCACGCAGCTGCTGACCGTCGGCATAATCAGGGTGATGCGATTTGAAGAGCCTGACTTTCCCGGTATCCATAATCTGGTGAAAGGCATGGAAGATAACAGAAGCCATGCGTCCTTTGTGATATTCATTGGGTCCGTAAACATTAAAAAACTTCAGGCCGGCCCAATAGGGCGGGGTATCCGGCTGTTGTAATACCCATTTGTCAAATTCATTTTTTGAAATACCGTAAGGGTTAAGTGGTTTTAATTGATCAGGCAGGGCGGGATCATCATCATATCCATATTCACCCAAACCATAGGTTGCAGCTGAAGAAGCATATATTAAAGGGATTTGAAACGCTGTGCAAGCTTCCCACATGGCTTTTGAATAATTCAGGTTGAGCCTGTCAAATACAGACATATCGAATTCAGCAGTATCAGTGCGGGCACCGATATGGAAAATAAAATCAATTTCCCGGTGATGGGTTTTCAGCCAATCAAAAAATAAGTCCCGCTCGATTTTATCGCTATAGGATTTATCTTCAATATTCCTGTTTTTTTCAGGGAAAGAAAAGTCATCCACCAGGATGATGTCTTTTCGCCCCTGCTTGTTCAGCTCACTGACAAGGGCACTTGCAATAAATCCGGCTGAACCTGTTACTGTTATCATTTCTTAAGTATAATGATGTTCAAATTTCAAGATGTAAAGTTCGAGGTTCAAACATCATTTGAAATCTGAACCTTGAACCTTGAACATGGCCCTATGATTTTTCTTCCACTACATTCGATGGAAGCTCCAGCCCATACCCCGATGTTTTATCATCCCATTTTAACAGCAGGGCGAAGATAAATCCGAGAACTCCAAATGCCACAAAAATCAATATTGTAGGTGTGTATTCAAGTCTTGACCCGGCTTCGATCATCTCGGGTGTTATGCCCGGGTTGGTTTTATCGAGCACATATCCTGCAAGGATGGGTACGGCAAAGAGTCCTAAATTCTGTAGAGAGAACATGGCCCCGTAAGCTGATCCTATCCTGGATTCCGGGACAATCTTGGCGACAGATGGCCACATGGCTGCAGGTACCAGTGAAAAAGCTACGCCCAGCAGGATCATCAGGACATAAACATTAAAGTTTGTGAAGCTGAATAATAAATGCACGATGATCAGGATCAGTGAACCATAGATCATGAATGTAGCACTTTTGCCTTTCTTATCCACCAACCATCCAAAGATTGGTGTAAACAATACCGTACCATATGGTAGCAAAGAAGCAATATCTCCACTGGCTTGTTCCGACATGCCAAACTTATGGAAGAAGAAATCAGGTGCATATTTCAGGAATGGGAAAACTGCTGCATAGAATGTCACACACAAAGCTGCGATGAATAAGAACGACCTGTTTGTTAATAATTTCCACAGATCTGAAATATGAAATTCTTCATCTTTGGCCAGCAGCCTTTCGTTGGATTTAATTTGCCGGTCAAGTTTAACATCGTAGATCAGGTAGATCAGGAAGGTCAGGAAGCCGATCAGTAGAACCAAAACACCGAACCAGATGGGGAATGACCAGAAACCATCTAATTTCAATCTTGGAGCAAGGTTAAAAGCCAGTGCTGAACCAATTCTTGCCATGCCCAGGTTAAGCGCAAATGCCAGTGCAATTTCATAGCCTTTAAACCACTTGACCAGTATCTTACTGGTGACCACTATACTTGTCTCAGCGCCCAGGCCGAAGATCAGCATACCCAGCGACATCATCTTAACTTCAGGGGAATAAGAGGTTAAAAATGAACTCATAAACTCATGTCCGATTCCTCCCTGTACGTAATAATCAGAAGCGCCATAGGCTGTCAGTACGGCACCGATCAGCATAAAGACTGCAAAAAGTGAGCCCGTTGGCCGGATCCCCAGTTTATCAAGGATAATCCCGCCAAGGATAGCCATCAGCAAAAAGGTATTCGGAAAAGCATAGAAACCAACGATAATTCCATAATCGCTTGATGATATATTCAGTTGCTCCTGTAAAGTTGACTTTAAAGGGGACAAAACATCATAGAAAAAATAATTGGCAGCCATGAGCAGGCTGACCAGAACCATCATTGCCCATCGTGCCCGGGGTGAGTCTTTCAATAGTTTTTTAACCTCGTTCATCAGCTGATTTTAAGATTGATAAGGGCCAAAAATACGATTAATTTCCTTAGCAATTAATGCACAGTGTTTAAACTCCTTCCGGATAATAGTATTATCTTTGGCTGATTACAAATGCAAACAAAACCCTAACTAGCTAAAAATGAAAAGAATAAGAATTTTATCCTTGTTTGCAACAGCCCTTCTGCTTGTTGCGTTCAATGTAAAGACATTTGCCCAGATCTCTCAGGGGGGGATCCCTCCAAGTTTCCTTTATCCAGCCATTAACGAACAGGTTGAAGTAAAGGATTTTCGTGCCCCCGACATGGAACAGATTAACAGGGAAGATGCAGAAAACAGGGAACTTGGATACCCGAAACCTTTTCGTGTTGCTGTTGCTATTCCTGTAAATTTATCCATTGAGAATGCAGGTACCTGGACAGAGCTGCCGGATGGTGGCAGGATCTGGAGAATAAAACTGTCTTCAGAAGGCGCAGTGGCACTTGGTGTATATTATGATGACTTCTGGCTGCCATCAGGCGGGGAACTCTATCTTTATAATGAGAACAGAGACCATGTCATTGGTGCTTTTACAGAAGAGAACAATAATGCTGAATGTGTATTCGCTAATCAATTGATCGAAGGCGAGATAATTACACTGGAGTATTACGAGCCCGAAGGAACTACAATCCAGCCCAACATCAATATTTCTGAAATTGCCTATACTTATCGGGGGGTGCATTTTGAGCATGTAACTGACCGGGGCGGCTCTGCCTGGTGTATGATCAACATCAACTGTGTGGAAGGTGATGACTGGCAGGATGAAAAGCATGGGGTCGTTAAGCAATTCATGAAAATAGGCATATACTATTACCTGTGTACAGGCACATTGATTAATAATACCAGCCAGGATAAGACACCGTATGTACTTACCGCCTGGCACTGTGGTGAGAATGCAAGTTCCGGAGACTTGAACCAATGGGTATTCTATTATAATTATGAGTCGTCTACTTGCTCCGGCAACTGGGGACCATCTGGCTATTCCCAAACAGGATGCCAGAAAAGGGCAGAGGGAAGTTTTGTATTAGGATCTGATTTCCTGCTCTTAGAGTTAAATTTAAATGTGCCTACTTCCTATAATCCTTATTTTAACGGTTGGGACAGGAGAAACGTTTCGGCCGACAGTGGAGTTAACATTCATCATCCACAGGGGGATATAAAAAAGATATCGACATTTGATGAACCGGCAGGTTCATCTCAGTGGAATAATAACGGGGTGCTCTCTCACTGGCGTGTGTGGTGGGCTGAAACCGTTAACGGATTATCCATCACAGAAGGTGGCTCATCCGGTTCACCATTATTTAACCAGGTTGGACGTGTTGTTGGTGACCTTTCAGGTGGTCCTCCGGATGATTGTAACAGCCCCCTTTACAGTCTGTATGGCAAAGTATATTGGTCCTGGGACCAGATGGGAAGCGCAAATTCACAACGTCTTGAACCATGGCTTGACCCTGAAGGCTCCGGTGTAGAGGTATGGGATGGTATGTATGAAGCGACAGCCCCGGATCCGGATTTCGCAGCTGATGTGACGACCATTCAAACTGGCGGGGAGGTCAACTTTGAGGACCTGACAACAGGTAATCCATTGGATTGGGAATGGGACTTTGAAGGAGGTACACCAAATACATTTGTGGGGAAAGAACCACCGGCAATTCAATATGATACCCCCGGAAAATATACTGTCTCACTGACTTCATCCAATACCATCGGATCAAATACCAAGGATAGTGTGGAGATGATTACTGTTGGAGCACCAGCGGCTGATTTTTCTGCTGACCATACCTATCTCATGAATGGTGATACATCCAACTTTTTGGATGAATCTATTGGTGACCCAACAGAATGGTACTGGGAATTCCCGGGAGGTGAGCCAGCTACTTCTACAGCTCAGAATCCTGAAAATATCATTTATACGGAAACTGGTCAATACGATGTAACCCTTGTGGCCATTAATGAATATGGCAACGATACGCTTGTGAAAGAGGAATTTATTACCGTTGGTGGTCCATTTGCAGCCTTTATAGCTGATGAAACCAATATTGTTGCCGGTGAATCGGTTACCTTTACCGATCTTTCGATCAACAACCCGGCCACATGGTCCTGGAAATTCACCGGAGGTTCACCGGGAAGCTTTAACGGCCAGGTCCCCCCTGAAATTACATACAATAACCCCGGTAATTATGCTGTTAAGCTTACCGTCAGTAGTGATATGGGATCGGATTTCGAAAACAAGATCGGCTATATCCAGGTGGGTACAATTGGCATTGATGAAGGTTCGGTTGACAATGATGGCGTGAAGGTTTATCCTAATCCCAGTACCGGTATCGTTAACGTTCTTTTTGAAGAAGTATCATCACTGGTAGATCAGATCAAAGTGGTCAATGCTTTTGGAGAAGAGATATACATATTAGAGCCGGGCCAATCCGGATCACAATTTGAAGTGGACCTTTCAGATCAGCCAAATGGTGTATATTTCCTGAATATTACAATAGGAGATAAGGTGATCAGTGAAAAGGTTTATATCATGAAATAAATGCATAATAGGAACTTATTGATTGTTTGGGCATTCATGCGAACTTTAAAAATTACTCTTCCTGCACTCCTTATCATTTTGTTTTTATGCTTAAATGCTGAAGCACAGATCAGCCAGGGAGGAATGCCCATAAGTAATGATTTACTTTCATTAAGTAAAGATGCCAATACCCTGATTATTCCCAGGCCTGATGTGAGTTATTCTTCAACCGGGATATCTGATAAACGCATAGAACCAACCCTTGTAGGCCCTGTTATTCCTATTCATATTTCATTGCTTGAAGAAGGAACCTGGACAGATTTACCGGGAGGACAACGGATCTGCAGGCTGAAAATAAAATCTGAGGGAGCCCTTGGAATGGCATTATATTATAAGTCTTTCGAAATAGGCGGGGATGCTACACTCTTTATCTACAATCCGGGATATTCTTTTGTTATTGGGGCATATACTGCTGTGAACAATCCTGACAAGGGATCATTTGCAACTGAACTTATTCCAGGTGATGAACTCATCCTTGAATACCACGAATCAGGCAGTTCTTCAATGTCTGAAATTGAAATATCCGGATTGCTATATGCTTATCAACATGTTCCTTATACAGTCCCGGGGCAAAAGGATTTTGGGAGCTCTGGCTTTTGCGAGGTCAATGTTAACTGCCCTGAAGGAACAAACTGGCAAAGGGAAAAACGGGGTGTCGCCAGGATTCTGTTATACACCGGCAGTTCAGCTTTTTGGTGTTCCGGATCACTTATAAATAATGTCAGGCAAGATAGTACACCTTATTTTCTGACTGCTTCTCATTGTGGACAAAATGCCACCACAGCTGATTATGCAAAATGGATATTTTATTTTAATTATGAATCTCCTTTTTGTGAAAACCCGGGAACTAATCCATCACACCAGTCATTAACGGGTTCAACACTGATTGCAAAGGCAACTGATGCTACATCAACGGGATCGGATTTTAAATTATTACTCCTTAACGATTATTTACCAGAGGATTACAACCCTTTCTTCAATGGCTGGAGCAATGAAAATGAGCCCGGCAATACGGGTGTAGGTATTCACCACCCCAAGGGTGATATTAAAAAGATCTCTACATATACAGACGTATTAAAGTCGACAGCTTACGGAAGCAATGCTGTAGATCCGGATGAAAAATTCTGGAGGGTTGTCTGGGCTCCCACCCAAACGAACCACGGTGTTACAGAAGGTGGGTCATCAGGAAGTCCTATTTTTAACCAGGGGGGTAAGCTCATCGGTACCTTATCAGGTGGCTTTGCTTCCTGTACCAACCTTGAAATGCCCGACTATTACGGTAAGTTTTCTTATTCCTGGATGTCGAATGGAACTGGCAGCCAACAACAGCTGAAGCCCTGGTTGGATCCTGATAATACAGGCCTGAAAGAGATTGAAGGTTTTGGTTATGGGTTTATTTTATCAGCCAGTTTCTATACGGATACAACTGCTATCGTTATCGGTGACTATGTTCATTTTCAGGATAATTCAGTTGGGGACCCTTCAAACTGGATCTGGCATTTTCCCGGAGGAAAGCCTGCTTACGCAGAAGGACAGGATCCCGGCACCATTAAATACGATAGCTATGGGTATTATGATGTCATGCAAATCGTTTATAAAGGTGGTTTGACCGATACCCTGGTACGGCAAAACTATATCCATGTGGGTGCCAGTATATATCCGGTTCCGGCGATCGATTACATCAACTTTAACTTCGGAAACCGGGAAGTCAGGCACATTGAGGTTAAACTTTATGATACCTGGGGGAGACTTGTCAAGGAAGTCCGGAATACCAATGGTAAATCCAAAAGATTCAAATGGGATATTTCCGATGTTCCAGTCGGGATGTATATCCTGAGATACAAGGTTGACGGGCAGGAGAGCCAGGTAGTGAAGATAATAATTGCGTGAAACGTGAAGTGGAGCGAGACGAAGCCGAGCGACATCCCGCCAGAGGCGGGGAGGGAAGAATAAACAGATAAACGATATTATTTGAGATTTAACAATATAACAATATAACAGTATAACAATATAACAATATAACAGTATAACAATATAACAATATAGCAATCCAAATTTGAACCTAGAACCAATATCACTTCCCACTAACCGAATACTTCTCCCA
>JAUXCL010000046.1 GCA_030618905.1 Bacteroidales bacterium
ATTACATTTCATCAGAAACTGACAGCTTCTTACGTCCTTTTGCCCTTCTGGCTTTGATTATCTTCCGGCCGTTCACAGATGACATCCTTTTACGGAAGCCGTGTTTGTTCTTTCTCTTTCTGTTTGATGGTTGAAATGTTCTCTTCATTTTCCTTTCAATTTTGGGAGTGCAAAGATAAATTCTTTTTTATGAATAACAAATTATTTGGCCGGAATATTTCTCAACGTTTTGACCAGATAATCCCAGAACATCCCTACTGTCTTGATATTCACCATTTCATCTGGTGAGTGGGGATTACGGATGGTCGGACCGAATGAAATCATATCCCAATGCGGGTAACTGGCCCCTAATATTCCACACTCAAGACCGGCATGGATAACCTTGACATCAGGCACCTTGCCGAAATTCTTGTTATATACCTCTTTCATCTCCTTCAGTATAGCGGAATCAGGATTCGGCTTCCAGCCAGGATAATCTCCTGTCATGGCCGGCTCGCCACCAGCTCCTTTGAATACATCATAGACCTCCCGGGCCAGCTTATCCTTGTCTGCATCAACAGAGCTTCTTTGCAATGTAGCGATCTCAACAACTCCGTTATCAGACTTTACCACAGCAAGATTAGTTGATGTTTCCACCACGCCTTCCATAGTTTTACTCATGGCAATGACCTCATTAGGACACTCATCCACTGCTTTAAACAGATTATCCTGTCCCTGCTTATCCATCATGCTATCCGGCATTTTGGTCCTGTCTGACTTGATGATCAGGCCGGGGTCGGCCTCAGCGAATGCTGTCTTCATTTCCTGCTCATAAGCAGCAACAAATTCATTGAAAGCATCTTTATGGGCTTCCTGAACCAGCACAACAGCAAATGCTTCTCTTGGAATGGCGTTACGCAAACTACCCCCATCAATTTCTACCAGCCTTAAACCAAATTTATCAGCTGCCTGCATCATCAGGGCATTGATAATCTTGTTGGCATTGCCCCTGCCCAGTTGGATATCCAGGCCTGAGTGCCCGCCTTTTAAACCGGTCACACTGATCCTGTATGGTACCATATTGGGAGGTACTTCTTCCCGGGTATACCTGAAGATGGCATTGGTATTCACGCCACCGGCACATCCAATATAGAGTTCGCCTTCATCCTCTGAGTCCATATTGACAAGGATATCCCCATCCAGCAAACCAGCCTTTAAGCCATTGGCACCTGTCATCCCGGTTTCTTCATCACAGGTAAACAGGGCCTCAACAGGTCCGTGGACCAGGTCTTTGGATGCCAGCACGGCCATGGCTGCGGCAGCACCTATACCATTATCAGAACCCAGTGTGGTACCTTTTGCTTTAACCCATTCGCCATCAATGAAAGCATCAATGGGGTCATTTTCAAAATCATGCTTGGTGCCAGAATTTTTCTGAGGCACCATATCAAGGTGCGCCTGCAAAATCACCCCCTTCCTGTCTTCCATTCCAGCGGTAGCGGCCTTCTTGATAATGATATTTCCAACTTCATCCTGTATGGTTTCCAGGCCAAGGTCTTCTCCAAACTTCTTTATAAATGCCTGGATCATGTCCTCATGCTTGGAAGGCCTGGGTACCTGTGTCAGGTCGTAAAAATGTGCCCATAAATTCTTAGGCTCCAGATCTAATATTTCTTTGCTCATTTTTAAATGGTTATAGGTTATAGGTTATAAGTTATAGGTTATAGGTTATAAGTTATAAGTTATAGGTTAATGATTATTTTTTCGTTTTTAGTTTTTAGTTTTTAGTTCTCCTCCGGAGTCATACCGGAAGGCAGTTCCAATCCATATCCCTGTTTTTTATCGGCACGTTTGAGCATAAATGCTAAAAACATAGCCAATACACCCAGGCCAGCCAACATCAGAATAGGAGTTGTGTAATTAAATGCAGGAATTTCATGAGTGATAAACTGCATGTGTTGTACTTTCTCGCTAATCTCAATATTGCTAAGTCCTTGTTGTTCCAGGGAGTTTCTGGCGGATTCCAGGCTGGCTACTACAGTTGGATTAACTTTATCCAGCGTCCACCCGATACCCCAGAAAAACAGGTTTAATCCCCAGTTTTGTATGGTGAACATAGTTGCATAGGCTGTACCTAGTCGGTTTTCAGCAACGATTTTTGCAACTGAAGGCCACATGGCTGCCGGCACCAGCGAGAATGCAATTCCGAGGGCTAAGAGGCCAAGGTAGCCAAGCACGACATTATCGAAAATAGAGAGGGCCAGGTGAGCAAATATTAACAGGAAAGATCCAAGTATCATCAGGGAAGCTGCTTTACCCTTACTATCCACAAATTTACCGAAAATTGGAGTAAACAGTATGGAACCCAGAGGTATCAAACTGGCGGTTTTAGGACCGTTCGTCAGCCAAACAGCTAAAGTGTCTGAAAGCGAATAGATAAAAAGCACGAACAACAATAAAACGATGCCCAGTGATATCGCTTTTCCCTGTCGGCTTTTGATCCTTGCAGGTACGAGCGTAACCGCAAGGGCAAAAATAAATAGTCCGATGTAAACAGAGGCATTACCCAATGCTGCACTGCCAAAGAGCACAATTGAAGCATCCTGGGGAAGATCATAAGTAAAATTGAACTTGTTGATCAGCAGGTCAGGAGCATACTGCATGAATGGGAAAACAGCAGAATAGAAAGTTACACAAAGCAGCGCAATAAGAATAAAGGACCTGTTGGTAATTAATTTTACCAGGTCTGAAATGCGGAATGGTTCTTCATCAGTATCACTTGCACTCCCTTTCATTTGCCTGTCGAGTTTTACGTCAAACATCATGTAGATCAGGAACATAAGCAATCCAATACCAATGAGAGTAGCTGCAAAGTTAACTGCAGGACTGACAACGCCACCTCCAATATCAATAGACAGTGCCTGTCCCAAAGTTGAGCCCAAACGGCCAAATCCCATATTGATGGCCATTGCAAGTGCAAGTTCATAACCCTTGAACCACTTAACAATGGTTCTCATCGCAATTACACAAACAACTTCCAGGCCTGAGCCAAATAATAAACGACCAATCATCATGGTCCACATTTGAGAATCGACATCATCCGAGAAGGTGCCGGCAGCTCCCATGGCAGTTAATGATGCGCCCAGCACGGCAAGGGTACCAAAAATGATACCTGTGCGCCGGATTCCCCATTTATCCAGGATAATACCGCCAATAATGATCATTCCAAATACATTGGCCCAGGTGGTCCATTGTATAAGGGAACCAAACTGGCTGCTGGTGATACCCATTTCGGTAATCATCAGCGGTTTAATCCCTGAAAAGAAATCCTGGAACCAATAGGTTGAAAAAGTCAATCCACTAATTAAGATCAACACAAGCCATCTCAGTGCAGCTGAGTCCTTGAGCGTTTTTTTGATTACCTCCATAATTTTTTTATTTGATTTGAATATTTAATTTTTGGTTTGAAAAGCGAAGATAAGATAATTTATTTCATTTGCTATTTGCTATTTGCTATTGGCTATTGACTATGGTGGTACAGATGGACCAGGCGCTTGCTTGAAAAGAATTCTTCTTCAAAATAATCAGAAAGGCTGTAAATATGAGCTTTGCATTTCAAGCTTTTCAATTCCTCTTCCAGCTCGCCTCCCTTCAGGTACAGGATACCATTGGGAATTTCATTGTTTTGTCCGGATTTGATCTTCCCGCGAAACCATCCGTACAAAACATCCAGGCTGCTTACTGCCCTGCTGACCACAAAATCATATTTCCTGTTGATATCTTCTGCCCGGGACTTTTCAGCTGTAACATTTTTAAGTCCGAGTGCCTTTGACACCTCTTGCACAACAGTGATCTTCTTCCCGATAGAATCCACCAGGTGGAAATTAACCTGTGGAAACAGGATGGCCAGGGGAATGCCGGGAAAGCCACCTCCGGTGCCTGCATCCAGGATCTCAGAACCCGTTCTGAAGCGGATTATTTTGGCAATGCCTAATGAAGGCAACACATGGTGCAGGTATAAATTATCTATATCTTTTCTGGAGATAACATTGATCCGGGCGTTCCATTCTTTGTACAAATCCAACAGCTCAGCAAACTGTTCTTCTTGTGAAGCACTCAATCCTGAAAAATATTTTTCAATATAATCCATAAAATTAACATCTGTATTTCAGCAGCTTGGAGAAATTACCAGCTAAGTTTGATAAAAAAATATCAGGCATTAAATAATCTTTCCAATCATTCGATTAAATTTGCAGCACGATGCAATTTCGATGACATATGGCGTTCAAAATTATTAGCGTTGCTAAGGTAAATACAATTTTCTTTTTACTATATCTTTTGATTTCATTTCCCGTTTTGGGGCAAAATAGGGGGTCAATATCCTTGGAGGAGTATATCCAGACTTACCAGCACGTTGCCATTCAGAAGATGAGGGAGTACCGGATTCCAGCCAGCATTACCCTGGCCCAGGGCATACTGGAATCAGGGACAGGCAATAGTGAGCTTGCACGCAAAGCGAATAATCATTTCGGAATAAAATGCCACGGTACCTGGAAAGGAAAGAGGTTTTATAAAGATGATGACCGTAAACATGAATGTTTCAGAAAATATAATAACGCTGGAGAATCTTTTCATGACCATTCCTTATTTCTAACCCAGAGAGGCAGGTATAACGATTTATTCAAGCTGGATATCACAGATTACAAGGGATGGGCCCGCGGCTTGAAAAAAGCGGGATATGCGACCAACCCAAGATATCCGGAGCTGCTCATCCGTATCGTTGAAGAGAACAACCTTTATTATTTTGACAGGGGCATAGCACCCATGGCTACCAAACGCAGGAATACCACAATTGAAATACCCCAGAATCCATATCCCTCGGAGAGAACCTTTAAGATGCTTGATCAGGGGCCCAATGAAAGAAAAATTTATGAGAATAACGGATTGAAATTCATTTATGCCCGCGAAGGTGACAACTTTGAGAAGATTGCCGGGGATTTTGAGATCTATATCTGGCAGGTATCGAAGTACAATGACATGGATAAGGGCGATAAACTGAAAGAAGGGCAGATCATTTACCTGGAAAAGAAGAAAAACAAGGGCAATAAATCTTACCATGTTGTAAAAGAAGGCGAATCCATGTATTATATTGCGCAGATCTACGGCATAAAGCTAAACAAGTTGCTTAAGGTCAACAACATGGAAGCCAACATGTATCCTTATCTCGGACAAAAAATCAAATTGAGGTAATTACAGGGTTTTGATCAATGTTCCAAACAATTTGATCAGGTCTATTTCAGCCCTTGCTGCTGTGGCGATAATGTCGTCGATCTTAACCTTCTCAAGATTATCCGGATCACATTCATCCGTAACCACAGACACTGCTACACAGGGCAGGTTCATATGATTGGCCACAATGACTTCAGGAATGGTAGACATACCCACAACATCAGCCCCTATTCTTCTTAAAAAACGGTATTCCGCACGGGTTTCCAGGTTAGGTCCCGGCACAGCCACATACACACCCCGGTGTAACGTAACACCTTGATCTTCAGCGATTTTGATCATTTTCTCATTCAGGCCAGTGTCATAAGGTGCTGACATATCTGGAAATCGTGGACCAAGATCATCGTTATTGGGCCCCATCAGCGGGTTGCCCGGAAGCAGGTTGATATGATCCGTGATCAACATAATAGATCCCTTGTGATAATCCAGGTTTAAGGCGCCACCTGCATTGGAGATCAGCAAATTTTCGACACCCAGAAGCTTCATCACCCTGACGGGGAAGGTAATTTCCTGCAAAGAATATCCTTCATAATAATGAAACCGGCCCTGCATGGCCAGGACCTTCACACCATTCATTGAACCGTACAGCAGATGTCCTTTATGAAATTCAACGGTCGATACGGGGAAATTAGGGATCTCTTCATAATCGATGCTGACTTCAACATCAATTTCTTTCACCAGCTTTCCCAGGCCTGATCCGAGGATCACACCCACCTTTGGTGAATGGATCCCTTTTTGATTCAGAAATTGTACAGTTTCTTTAATCTGTTCCATCATGCTAATTTTACACTGCGAAAATACAAAAGAATGCCCGGCTCCAAACATTCATTAAATTTTAAGGTCTGCTAATAAAATTTTAAATAAATTTGTGCGTTAATACAACGATTTAAATATCAAATTCATAAACACTTAATATTAATAGATCATGACAAGAATTATGAGCAAAGTCCCATTCATCATTTTGATTGCAATGTTGATCAGTTTTGGAATGGGGGGCTGCAAAAGCCAAAAAAAATTAGCACGTGAACAAGCAGCTGCTGAATATGCTCAAAAGGTTGAACAGGCCAGGAAAAACCTGACAGCCATCATCAATGATGAAGGGAACATGACAACTGATGAAAAAGAAGCACTGCTGAACAAGACCAAAGCCATGAACTTAAACGAGCCTGAGATCCTGAGTATGATACGGGAGGCTGAAGACATCATTGCAAGTGAAAGAGCAGAAGAAGAAAGGTTGCGAAAAGAAGCGGAGGCCGCAAAGAAAGCAGTACTTTCAACGACAGCACAGCTGGATAAATATTTTCGTGAAATTGCCAATGCCGGCACTGTCGACTACGCCAACCAGAAAATTACAGAAGCATTGAAACTGTTTGCTTCGCCCCAAACACCGGTGCTTATCATCATCAGTACTTCAGGTGGAATTATCGATTACGACAGGCCCACTACCATCATCAAGTACCTGAATTACCTGAAAGATCAAAAGAAAAGTATCAATGCCATTGAGAATTTGCAGGAAGATGATAATGGCAAAATTATTGAACTGGAATTAATCAAAAAATAAGATATTAAAATGAAGAAAATCAAATTCTTATTGGTCGTGCTACTGGGTTTAGCACTTGGATATCAGTCTGCTGCGCAGGATGAAATCAGCCCTGAAAGGAAGAAAGCCATCGACAGTCTTGCCATGGAAAAAATCAGGGACCTGAGTAAGTATATCAGTATTATAGGAAGTAAGGAAACACCTTTTTCCGAAGCCAAGAGGGTCATCGACAGAACACTTGAACTCTTTGTAGAAGAGGCCAGGATGGGTGTAAGTTCACTCAGCCGTGAAGAAGTCAAATATTATCCGATCAAGGAGTATCTTGAAAGGCTCATGTTGTTGAATTATGACAAGGTCAGCATCAAATGGTACAATATCCAGTATATCAGTGATCTTGAGCTACAGCCCGATGGCAGGTATGTCGGGGTAATCACGGTATACCAGCGCTTTGAGGGCACAACCGACGACGGGCTCAAATACATGGATACCACCAAGAAAGACATCACGGTATATGTGGAGCGCAAGCAAACACAAATCGGCGGTAAGCTGATCGGTTTCTGGGATGTCCTTCTGGGAGATATCCGGGTGGTTGAAACAATGAAATAATATCCTTATCAAATCGCTATAACTTAATGATGAGAAATATTCTGATCTGCTTTTTGTTGGTGGGTCTTGCCAGTTTGGGCATAAAGGCTCAATCCATCGGAACTTTTGTTGCTGATGAAAGTGAATTGTATGCTGAGACAAAGCAGGTAAACCAGTTCATACGGCGTTTCAATGCCGAAGAGGATGTGAAAGGGGAACGTCTTTACAGCAAAGACAAGGACTTTCGCAACCGGAAGCTAAGAAAGAAATACCTTCCCATCCTTTTTAACCTAAACGATGATATCCTGACTCAGGAAATGAAGGAAAATTTCATCAGCCAGGTTATGGATAAAGAGGATCCTGTCTACCTGAAATTTCATGGTGGTGGCTTCTTTGCAGAATTAAGAACTGTTTTCAATTATAAAGGAAAAGATCAAAACCTTATCCTCTTCTTATCATTACAGGAAGAGAAAGTGGGATCAAAATGGGTCATTTCCAATATTTATTTCCAACCTTTTAAAAACGTCCTCAAGCATCCGGATACAAGCAAATACAACGACAGCCAATTTATCCATCCCCTGAGCCATGAATTGGGTTTCATGAACCTGTTTCGTGTTTTCAATAATGCAGACAGCCTGGAGATGTATACCAAAAGAGGATTTGAACCGGATTATCTGAGTATCTTTATGTTTGAAGTGAAAAGCAAGAGGATGAAATTTAAAACGGTATCTAATTTGAAATTTCATTTTTTCCAGGTTGATGGTTGGTACTTTGAGCTTTCGTATTTCAACCGGGAAGGTTATAATACCGGTTGGCTCATTTCGAACCTCATTGAAGTATCGGACAAAGACAAGCAATTGCTAATGAAATATATTTACCATGAATAAATTTTACAAAGGATTGCTTCTGCTCGCAGTAACAATCACATTTGTCTTTCCCCAAACGATCACCCGGGCCCAGCAAAAGAAAACCCAGTACACAGCTGACGAACTTGCCCGGATCAATGAGCAGGTTGAGCAATTGATCAGCATGTATCAATTTACCATCAACACCCTGGGTGATAAGGCCACTTCGGCCAGGGAACAGGAAATCATCATCACGCAAAGTTTTCAAAAAATGTTCGTGGATGAGGAAGTACAGATTGAAGATGACCTTGATGAAAAGCGAACCAATTTGATCAATAAAGATGTACAGGCTTACCTGAAAGACATCACTTTCTTTTATAAAAATGTAAGCTTTACTTACAGCATTCAAAGCATTGAGCCCAGTTATACAGAAAATGGCGATTTATTCTTTCTGGCGACAACCAACAGAAACCTGAGCGGGGTCAGTATCGAGAATAATTCCGTTAACAACAATAGAATTAGATATATAGAGGTTAATTATAACGATATGGAGCAGGATGTCCGTATCGCCAGCATTTATACCACCAAGCTGAATGAAAATGAAGAAAACAGAACCTGGTGGAATGGCCTCACTCAGGCCTGGAAAGATGTCTTTGGCACCGCATATTTATTAGGAGACACCCTCACTTTAAATGAAGTTTATGCTTTCAGCGACAACTGGATTATCACGCGCACGGATACTTTCGAGATCATACGCTATGATACGATCCTGGTTTACGGTACAGACACCCTTTTTATCAATGAAGTAGATACGGTGCCTGCATCCATCAAGGATACCATCCCTTATAATCCTGAAACGATCTATGTGCATCTTGGCTCCATCGCCAACAGCAAGGAGCTAAATATTGAAAATAATGAAAAGGTATATGACCTTACTCCTTTAACAGGGTTGAGTAACCTGAGGAGCCTGAACTGTTCAGGTACCAAGACCAATGATCTTACGCCGATCAGGAACCTGTCCAAGCTGAAACATCTTGATTGCAGCAACACCCTTGTAAAAAACATATCTCCCTTAAAATTTTCCATGAATCTCAGAACGCTGATTCTGGATAATAATGAAATAAGGAGCCTTGGGCCGGTAGATAATTTCGTACAGCTGGAGATACTGCATTTCAACAGCACCCATATTGACAGCCTGGAGCCACTGGCTTCATTGGAAAACTTAAAAGATCTGCGCTTTACTTCAACACCAGTAAACGACCTTTCCCCTATCTCAAACCTTGAAAATCTGCAATTATTGAACTGCTCCGAAACAGGCATACTGAACCTGAACGATGTATCCGGCATGACCAGCCTGGAAAGGCTTTACTGCGAAGACAATAACATCCAGGACCTGGCTCCCCTGGCAGGATTTCAGAACTTACAAACCCTGTACCTTGATAACACCTTGATCCGCGACCTGGAACCTTTAGCAGGATTGCCATCACTAAAGAAGATATATTGTGATAATTCCATGATCAGCGCGGAGGAAGCCAGTCGTTTTATGGCTAATAATCCCGAAGTACTGGTCATATATGAATCAGCAGCTTTGATCAGCTGGTGGAACGAGTTGAATGTGGACTGGCAACTGGTCTTTTCGAACTATGTCAGTGTTGATCCTGAACCTACGAAGGAACAATTACATCTGGTTTCTACGCTAACGGAAATTGACATATCCCATAATGGGCGGATCAATAACCTTGATCCTTTAAAAGAGCTCCGGATGCTGGAAAAACTCGACATGTCGTTTACCCTGGTGGAAAGCTTAGCCCCGGTTACTGACCTGGTCGACATGGCATATCTAAATGCCAAAGGTTCCAATATTACAGACCTTAATGCAGTCAGAGACCTGATTAAGCTTGAATACCTGGATGCTTCCGTAACCAGGGTCGAAAAACTGGATGCATTGTCAGACCTGAATAACCTTGATTATTTGAATGTCGATTCCACCAATATTCAATCCCTGATCCCTCTCCGGTCATTGAAAAGTATTCAATTGATTTATTGTGATAATACCAGCATCACCATGCCTGAGGTCATTGAATTTTATCAATACCAACCCGAATGCCTGGTTATTTACCAGTCGATCGCATTAAAAGCCTGGTGGGATGGTTTAAACAGCACCTGGAAAGATGTTTTCCATCAATCCTTCGATTTTAATGACCCCCCGGGAAAAATTGATTTACACAAGATCAATACCATCAAAGAATTAGACCTTAATAATAATAACGGGATTCAGTCATTGTCGGCGATATCACAATTTATGCAGTTGAAGACCCTGAATTTATCAGGCACCCAGATCAATGACCTGGAACCCATCAGTAATTTGAAGTACCTGGAACATCTGGAATTTGGTAATAATCCCATCGATGAGCTAACTGCAATAAGCAAGCTGGCAAACCTGAGATACCTCGACTTCCGAAATACACCCGTGGACGACCTGGAACCAATCCAGTATCTGACAAACCTGGAAATCCTTAATTGCGCCGGAACATCAATTAAGAACCTGAAAGTAATCACAAACCTTGTTAATCTCAGGCGTTTATCTTTCTACAATACCCGGGTTAACAATCTGAAACCTCTCGACCCACTTGGCAATCTGGAGCAAATGGAATGTTATAATACCAAGTTATCTGATAAGAAAGTGAGAGATTTTCGTTCCACTCATCCCAATTGTGAAGTTGTTTTTTATTAATGTATTGTCGTATCTTTATCATCCAGGACAAACAAAATCGATTAGAAACATGCGCATAAAACTACTACTCATACTGGTCTTGGCCATTATCACTTTTACTTCAAAAAGCCAAAACACTTTACAATCAACATTAACTCACCAGGTCTGCACACAGGAGCTGATCCCCTTAACCTTTGCCGAAGAGCAAATGCTGAAAGAGCTGCCGGAGCTTAAATTACCTGCCGGTTACAATACTCGCTCCCTGCCACCGGTAATTGACAATTCTCAGTATCCATATTTCAGGCCCGTATTTAACCAGGATGAATACTGCTGCGGGCAGGCTGCCGGGATAGCCTATAACTTTACCTATGAAATAGACCGTGCCCGGGACCTTCCAGCCAACGTACCAGACAACCAATACCCTACACATTTTGCATGGAACTGGCTTAACAGTGGTTATGGTTATTTTGGGGTCAGCTATTTTCATAGTTTCCAGGTCCTGAAGCATTTTGGAATGCCAAATGTGACAGATTACGGCGGCACTTTATCATATGGTGGCAATGACAGGTGGCTGTCAGGATATGATAATTATTATAACGGTATGCATAACCGGATCAATAATGCTTACCAGATCTATGTGGGTGACCCGGAAGGATTGGATGTCTTTAAACAATGGTTAGTCGACCACCATGATGGTTCTGCGATTGGTGGTGTTGGCAACTTTTACGCGCAATATATGGCTGCCAACAACCAATTACCTGCCGGCACTCCCGAAGCCGGGAAATATGTACTCATCACTTTCGGAGGTTCCGCGAATCATGCCATGACGATCGTAGGATACAATGATTCCATCCGCTTTGATTATAACGGAGATTCACAGTACACCAATGATATTGACATCAATGGGGATGGTATTGTGGATATGAAGGACTGGGAAATTGGCGGATTCAAAATGGCCCAGAGCTATGGAGGCGTGCCGGGATGGGGTGATCAGGGATTTGCATACATGATGTACAAGACTGTGGCAGATGATCTGGGCAGTGGAGGGATCTGGAACCATTGCGTTCATGTGCTTGATGCTAAAGAAGATTGTGATCCGCAGTTGACCATGAAGGTGACCCTGGAGCACAACAAAAGAAATGCCATTAAGGTTACAGCCGGTATTTCCACAGATATTAATGCTGTTCAACCTGATTATGTACTTGAATTTCCTATCTTAAACTACCAGGGAGGATCCTTGTTCATGCAAGGTGGAACAAGTGTACCGGCCAATAAAACTATCGAATTTGGCCTGGATATCACACCCTTACTGAGTGAGATTCTCCCCGCACAAAATGCCAAATTCTTTTTACAGGTTGATGAGGATGATCCCTCCGGTGCCGGAACAGGAACGATCGTATCCTATTCCATCATCGATTATACCAATGGCACGCTGGAAATTCCTTGTTCACAGTCGAATGTACCCTTAAATGAAAATGACATTACCCGCTTATCTATTGTTGCAAGCATCAATTTTGACAAAGTTGAAGTCACAAATGCCTCCTTGCCTGTTGCATCGATTGGATCCTATTACAATCAACAAATGATTGCCAATAACGGTGCAGTTCCATATCGATGGCATCTCTACCGGATTTATGATGAAAGCTCAAGCACCGGAACTTTTCCCAATATTACGCAGAACCAATTATCCCCTCCAAACAGCACCAATGGCTTTGTTACCCAAAGCATTGACTTTGACTTTCCTTTTTATGACAGTACTTACCAGAACATTACGGTTCATGTTGATGGATACCTGATGTTTGATGAACAATTATATCCTTACCCCTATTTCAATGATGACATGGTCCTGTTTACCACAACAAGGCATATATCACCATTCATGACCCAGGAGTTACGCTTGTATAGCAGTATGGGAGATGGCATCTGGTATGAAGGGGATCAGAACAGCGCCACTTTCCGCTGGCAGGCGCACCTCGACGGACAGACCAGTTACGAGGTGAATATGGCCGTAAGCTTATATCCTTCAGGAGATATTGAGTTTTATTATGATTATGTCCATGTTCCCGGTAACCTGCTCTGGATACCCGGCATTTCCGATGGTGACGATGAGACTTATCAGTTTGCAAGTCCTTATGGTAATGCCGTACCTATTCCGGGGGATATTATTGATCTGGCGCCTTATAATTACCCACCGGAACTGAGTTTATCTGAAGAAGGGATATTGAGTGGAACCATGCAGCAAGCTTATAATAATGTTGATCTGACATTCCGGGTTACCGACAATAACTTTATTCACAATTTCAGGACTTTGCCATTCTCAACCTCCGGGATTATCATTGAAGATTCTATAAGTTCCGGTGGAGATGAGATCATCGAATTTGGAGAGACGGCCATGTTGAGTATACGCTTAACCAATATACAACCCAATCCGGTCTACAATGCGACCATGACCATATCCTCTGAAGACTCCCTGATCACCATCACGGATAGCGTTGAAGTGTTAGGCAGCCTGCCATCTGGTGTCCCCGTCAATTTTGAAGATGCATTCTCATTTGATATTGACCCGGGAATTCCCAATAACTATCCAATCCAAATTCAAACTAATATCAATGGAAACCGGGAAACCTGGGAAAGCAATTTGTACTACATAGGCTTCGCACCGGAAGTACTGATCAACGAGGTTATTGTGATGGATTCAGCAAATGGGTACCTGGATCCGGGAGAAGACACTGATCTTTTTATTGACCTGGAAAACAACGGAGGTGCTTCTGCAACAAACATCATTGCCACTTTAAGTACTGCAGATCCGTACATCATTATTCATGATGGCATAGATACCTTATTGATTCTTTCACCGGACTCCAGCGCTTCCTGCATATATCATATTTCTGTATCAGAAGATGCACCCATTGGCCATATTGTTCATTTTAATCTGGACCTCATGGCCGATATGAATTATACTGCTCAGGACAGTTTTAACCTGGATATTGGACGCACACTGGAGAATTTTGAAACCGGTGACTTTTCGGCCTTCTCCTGGGGATTTGACGGGCGTAAAGACTGGAGAATCACCGACAACTCACCCTATGAAGGCTTCTTCGCTGCCCGATCCGGATACATTACCCACAGCGATGAGTCTTCCATGATTATTGACATTAATGTATTTTCAGATGGGGAATTGTCATTCTACAAAAAGGTTTCATGTGAGGATGATGCCAATAATGACAACTTTGATTACCTCTCATTCATTATCAATGGTAATGAAGTGGATAGATGGGATGGAGAGCATGCCTGGTCGCAGGAGTC
>JAUXCL010000206.1 GCA_030618905.1 Bacteroidales bacterium
ATATTCTTTTATTTTTATTTTCAAAGGGAAGAAAAATAGAAAAGATGAACGTCCTGTGGCCAGAACTGGACGCCAAGGATGACAATTTTCCGCTCCAGAAAGTTCAATAGGAGCAGAGGCTGTCCATTAATTTTGAGAAAAGGTCCGCCAAACAGAAAGATCATCAATATGATGCCGTGAATGTTTCTGTATGTAGTGAGCCTGCCCTTTGGTTTTTTGGCATATACCCATACCCTTTTACCTTTCTCATCGATGGTGGCCAGGGTATCCCGGAACTTGTCTTTATCCTGTTCTTCTTTCTTAAATTGAACCATTTTCTGATGATTTAACTATCACACTTCTCTCCCTGTGGTTCTTTAGGATTAGGTGGATTAGTCCCTTTCAAAGTAACGATATAACTGGATACCTGCTGGATTTGAAGCGGTTTTAGCTGATCCTTCCAGGAGATCATCCCCTTTTCAGGTACACCAACAAGGATAATATTAAAAATATCACCAATGCTGCAGCCATGGATCCAATACTCATCCGTCATGTTGGGTCCCACCAGTCCCTGGCCTTCCGCCAAATGGCAAACTGTACAACTTTTAACCCAGATTTCCTTACCCGCCTGCAAGCTGGCTTCATCGGTCAGCACAGTTACGGAGCTGGCATTCAGGATATTATCACCGACCTGTTTTTGATAAATAACGTTGGCTGCTGCCATTTCATTATTGTATTCATCAGCCTGCGATATGCCCCATCCCAGTACATGAAAGTTCAACATGTAAATGACAGCAATGATAATGGTTATATAAAACAACCACACCCACCATTTCGGTAAATCGTTGTCCAGTTCCTTGATTCCGTCATAGTCGTGCCCCGACAATATTTTGTCACCAGTAAGTTCGTCTTGTTCAAATTGACTTGCTTGGTTTGGTTCCATTTGATATATGTTTTTTTGTTTTAACTATTCAATATTTACATTATCCTCATCTTCCAATGGGATGTTTTTATAAGTACTGATCTCTTCTTTATCCATTTTCAAGGTCCGTATTAAAATGACCGTGAAGAATGTGAAAAAGATGATCAAGCCGATGATCGGGTATATATGAACACCCTCAATACTTTCCATATAATGTATGACCAGTTTCATGCTTATTTATCGCTGCTTGCGTTTCCACTGTCCTTAACCTTGGTGATGTCCACTCCCAGCCGTTGGAGGTATGCAATCAAGGCAATGATCTCCTTGTTTGGCTCAACATCTACACCTGTCTGGGAAAGGTTATCGACAATCTGCTGTGCTTGTTTCATCAGCTCATCATTGGCAGTTTCATCAAAACCTTCCGGATACGGTGCGCCCAGGTACTGCATCGCCCTGATTTTGCGCGGTGTAGTGCCGGTATCAAGGTCAAACTCGATCAACCACGGATAACGCGGCATGATCGATTGCTCATTCAGCATTTGTGGATCCAGCATATGGCTATAGTGCCATGAGTTAGGCTTATAGTTTTTTCCTGTAACTACTCCTTCCCGGGCCAGGTCAGGTCCGTTGCGTTTAGATCCAAACTGGAATGGATGATCATAAACAAATTCACCGGCTTTTGAGTAATCACCATAGCGTTCTGTTTCCGCTCGGAATGGGCGGATCATCTGTGAATGACAGGTATAGCAACCCTCTCTGACATAGATATCCCTTCCCTGCAACTCCAGTGGCGTATATGGCTTGACACTGGAGATTGTCGGGACATTTGATTTGATCAGGTAGGTGGGTATGATCTCAACAAGTCCCCCAATAAGAATAACTATAAGTGCAAAGATCAGGAATTGAACAGGCCTTCTTTCCAGCCACCTGTGCCAGCCTTCTCCACTGGCACGTTTACCAGCGATTCTTACCATTGCAGGAGCTTCAGTTTCTTCATTATTGACAAAGGATCCAACTTTCACTGTCTTAATAATGTTGTAGACCATCATAAATACACCGAAGATATACAATGTTCCACCGACAGCCCTTGCAGCGTACATCGGTATGAGCTGGGTAACTGTTTCCAGGAAATTGGGATATTTCAGGAATCCTTCAGGTGTGAATTCTTGCCACATCAGGTATTGTACTACAGAACCCCAATACAGAGGAATTGCATACAAAATGATTCCCAGTGTGCCGATCCAGAAATGGGTATTGGCAAGTTTCCTTGAATACAGATTGGTTTTGAACAATTTGGGGATCAACCAGTACAACATACCGAAGGTGAGGAAACCATTCCAGCCCAGGGCACCAATATGAACATGAGCCACTGTCCAATCCGTAAAGTGTGTGAGGGCATTAACTGTTTTTAATGACATCATAGGGCCTTCAAAGGTTGACATTCCATATGCCGTCACTGCAACAACCATAAATTTCAGGACAGGATCTTCACGTACCCTGTCCCAGGCCCCTCGAAGGGTAAGCAATCCATTCACCATACCTCCCCAGGAAGGAGCGATCAGCATGATGGAAAATACCGTGCCAAGTGTTTGTGTCCAATCCGGAAGTGAGGAATAGAGTAGATGGTGCGGGCCCGCCCAGATATACAGGAATATCAAAGCCCAGAAGTGGACAATTGATAATTTATAGGAATAAATAGGTCGGTTGGCAGCTTTGGGTAGAAAATAATACATCAACCCCAGGTATGGTGTAGTCAGGAAAAATGCCACGGCATTGTGCCCGTACCACCATTGCACAAGTGCATCCTGCACACCGGCATATATTGGGTAGCTTTTGAAAAGCGTGATAGGCACTGCAAGAGAATTGACAATGTGCAATACGGCTACCGTTACGAATGTGGCAATGTAAAACCAGATGGCTACATAGAGATGACTTGTCCTTCTCTTGATGATTGTACCGAACATATTCCAGCCGAAAACAACCCAGATTATAGCCAATACGATGTCAATTGACCATTCCAGTTCAGCATATTCTTTCCCGGTGGTAAAGCCAAAGGCGAATGTCAATGCAGCCGCTACGATAATCAGCTGCCATCCCCAGAAATGCAAATAACTCAGTGTGTCATTAAACATCCTGGCCTTGCACAATCGCTGAAGTGAATAATACACACCGGTAAAGATCCCATTTCCCACAAAGGCGAAAACGACCGCATTGGTATGAATAGGCCGGATCCGTCCGAAAGTAGTATAGGAAATGTCGAAGGTCAGGGCTGGCCAAACCATTTGTAAAGCAGCGTAAAGACCGACCAACATTCCAATCACACTCCAAAATATTGTTGCATATGCAAAATATTTAACGATCCTGTTGTCATAGCTGAATCTTTCCTGTTCCATAAGCTTACTTATTGGTTTTTGGTTTATCAGAAGATTTTCTTTTCGATTTTTCTTTTGTGGAATGAACACCAGAATTGGAAGGGCTTTCATCTTCGAAGAGAATTCTGACAGAAGGGGTATAATCATCATCGTATTGTCCGTCGCGTACGGACCAAATAAAGGCTATCAGGAACCCTATTGCGACAAAAAGACTAAATCCCACAAGGACAAAAATTACGCTCATTTCAGGTGCTTCTTCTCACAAAAATAGGATGTATAATTCAAAGATTCAATTAATTATGTTCAAAATACAAACAGGTTTATATATTTATAAAGAGTCTAAATAAGCTCTGTTTTCTTTCAGGGTAAGGCTGAGGTTTTTAAGTGTTGGATTGCGTAATTTAAATACTTTTTCTTCTTGCCATTAGTATTGTTGCAAAGGTGACAAATGCAACAACGCTTACCGAACTCAAAGGCATGAGGATAGCTGATATGATGGGGGTGAGCAGTCCCATAGCAGCAAATGAAATGCCCACGATATTATACAGGAAAGATATCGCAAAACTGATTTTCACGATGTTCATAGAGGTCCTGCTAAACTTGATATATTTCGACAATTGTTCAAATTTATTGGCATTCAGAATGGCATCACAAGCAGGGGAGAAGTGATAGATGTCATCGGCAATAGTAATACCCACATCACTTTCCTGCAAAGCTCCGGCATCATTCAAACCATCACCGATCATCAGTACCACTTTTCCCTGTGCCTTCAGTGCTTCAACATACCTGAGCTTATCACCCGGTGATTGCTTGAAATTCAGGTATTCCTTGTGCTTAAAAAGGGGTTCCAGATTGGGTAGCTCCGAGTCATTATCCCCTGAAAGCAAATGCATCTCAAAGTCAGCACCAAGATCATGCATAACTGTTTTCAGGCCAGGACGGTATTTATTCTTAATGGTAAAGAAACCCATGACCTGTTTATCAATGGAAACATAAA
>JAUXCL010000055.1 GCA_030618905.1 Bacteroidales bacterium
CCTGGAGTCCGATATATCCCTCCTCGGCAGTATTGACAAAATCTTCATAATCTTTGAACTTGCTATTGCCCACCATGGTTTCCCAATCAGGGCTCCAGAGGTGATACTCCAGCACATTTTCACCATTCATCCAATGCACAACTGTTCCTTTGAATACGAGAATTTTCACATGGTTCCACTCCCCTGCAGGTTTGGCATTTTGTGGATTTGCCGGGATCAGGTCATACAAAGCACCGGCTGCCCGATTTCCTTCAACACCAAGGCTTGCATCAGGATGTTTGGCATTATCAAGGATTTGCATTTCCGGAGCGGATTTCCAGATGGGTTGATCCGCCTTTTCCCTGGCCAGATAAAAAATACCAGAATTCCCTCCTTCCGAAACCTTCCATTCCAACGATAATTCAAAGTTTTTGTACTGGTTTCGGGTGATGATATCGCCGCCACCCCCGGCTTCCCCTTTTCCGGAGCCAAGCACATGCAAGGTGCCATCTTCAGCCACCCATCCTTTTTCCGGAAAATTCTCCCGGTTGTAACCGCGCCAATGATCGGTGTTTTCCCCGTCAAAAAGTAAAACCCAGCCTTCATCGGTCTCTGTTTGGCTCAATGTATTTGCTTTTTGCTCAAATTCCCCGCCCGTGCTTTCTTCCGGGGCCTTTTTCTCCGTTCCCTGCTGTCCACAGGACATCAGGAATATCAATGTTATGACATTCATAATGATGATTATTCGCTTCATATTTTTAATATTTGAATTGTTTAAACCCTGAAAATTACAGCTCCCAACCTTCACGATAGGTATGTTTAATATACTCTTCAGCTGCATTCTTCGCATTAATGGTTGCATATTGCGTATCGAAATGAGGATGTCCTTCTATAACCGTAAAGGTATCGGTGGTGACCACTCTGATCTCTTCATCATCACCGATATTGGTTATTTTCATATTTTCTCCATCCCACTGCAGTTTCCTTTTCAAATCCTGCAGGCGAACGGCAAGGTTACCCATGACCACCACTTCGTTGAATGGACCTGAATAGATAAAGTTGGATGAGGTTTGCTCACGGTTCTCAGGATTTTCCTTACAAGCCCTGATCCAATCCATTTCATGTCCACCCTTGAAAGCATTTTCAATTCTTCTGAGTGTTGCCTCCGGGCGTTGATAGCTTTCATCCAGTTCATCCGGTAATAAAATTGGGTCTCTGCCGTAACATCCCGACATCAACTTGCCTTTAGAACCGACAAACAAGATTCCCCCACTGGGATCACCCATGATCTGACCATCTTTCAATTCAGCAGGACGAGGAGGTAATAAACCACCATCATACCAGGTAAGTTTAAGCGGGGGCAGTTTTATTTTGCCTATTTTCCCCCTGTCAGGAAACTCATAATGGACGGTTGATGCGATGGGTGCACTTTCGGTATTGACCTGGCTGGAGCTTGCATAGAAATTATTGGGGTGCCCCAGGTTCAAAGCCCAAAATGCCGGGTCGAGGATATGACAGCCCATATCGCCTAAAGCACCGGTTCCATAATCCCACCATGCTCTCCAGTTCCAGGGGGTATAGCTGGGATTATAAGGTCTCCAGGGAGCCGGTCCGGTAAAAAGATCCCAGGATAAAGTCTCAGGTACAGGAGGCGTATCTGCAGGACGTTCAAGTCCCTGAGGCCAGATAGGACGGTTGGTCCATGCATGGACCTCATAAATTTCCCCGATGGCCCCATTCCAGATCCATTCACAGGTCTGCCTGATACCCTCAGCCGAATTACCCTGGTTTCCCATTTGAGTAGCAACCTGGTATTCAGTTGCCAGCTGAGTTAAGACCCTTGATTCATAAACACTGTGTGTCAATGGTTTTTGCACATAAACATGCTTACCCATCCGCATGGCCTGTGCAGCAATCATGGCATGGGTATGATCCGCAGTAGCAACGATCACGGCATCTATTGAATCACCCATCTCATCGAACATTTTCCTGTAATCCTTGTAGATCTTAGCATTGGGGTATTTTTCAAATGTGCCGGCTGCATAAGCCTGGTCAACATCACAAAGGGCTACAATGTTTTGTGAACTTACGTTATGTACGTTAGTTGCCCCAACACCTCCAACACCGATGCCGGCAATATTCAGCGTATCACTTGGCACCTGATGGCCCAGTCCGGAGATCACATAGCTAGGCAGGATCGTGAATCCGGCAGCAGCAGTGGCAGCAGTTCCGATAAAACTGCGACGGTTCATTTTGTTTTTCTTTTCCATAGGCTTATTTTAATTATGATTTAATCTTTCCTGATTTGTCTGATTTCTCTGGCAGCATTACTTTCAAATGACAATTCGATAATCCTGATGACATCCCTGGCCTGTTGTGGAGTGACTATTATATCCGTATCATTAACCAGGACATCATAAACATTCTCATAAAAGCGCTGATAGGATCCAGCCCGGGTTTCCAGCTTAATTCTATCTGCACCATCTTCCCTGGTATAATGCAATATCCCCCATTGATCTTCATTTTCCCGGCCCCAATCCGCTGTACCCGGGATCAATCCATTTTTGAGGGCTGCTTCCTGTGGATCAAGGCCATATTTCACATAGGAGCCTTTGCGCCCATGAAGGATAAATCTTGGCCCGGGTTCCATGACCATCATTCCCGCTTTCAAGATAGCAGTATGAGAAAGGTAAGAAAGTTGTATGGAGAAATAATCATCCACCGGGCTTTCTTTCCGCTGTGCTTTGATATCAGCAAAAACGGCATCAGGAATTCCAAATAAGACCAGTGCCTGATCGATAAGATGGGATCCCAGGTCATAAACGATTCCGCCTCCCGGTTTATCCTCATCCCTCCAGGCATTTGCAGGCAATTCCGGGCGATACCTGTCAAAATGGGATTCATATTCAAGCAGATCACCGAGGACCTGCTGGTCAAGCAGCTTTTGAATCGTTAAAAAATCACCATCCCATCTTCTGTTCTGGTAAACAAATATTTGACAGGCGCTATCTTCAGACAATTGAATTAATTCATCGGCTTCAACCGAAGTTGGCACAAAAGGTTTCTCAACCACAACATGCTTCCCGGCTTCAAGCGATGCCTTGATCATGGAATAATGCAAAGCATTCGGAGTGCAAATAATGACCAGGTCTATGTCATCATCATGGATCAACTCCCGGAAATCCCTGAGGATGGTCACATGAGGATAAACTTCTTTGGACGAATCCCCATGCCTTTCAACGATCTTTGATAATTCAAAACCCTTCATATGCTCCAGAAATGGTGCATGAAAGACTTTTCCTGAAAGTCCGAAACCAATAATACCGGTTCTGATTATTTGTTCAGCCAAGTTTAGCGGTATTTCAAATTAGCGAGGTACTCGTAGCTCTTTTTTATGCTTTCAAAGGGGTCTATTTTAAATGATTCCTGTTCCAAAAAGTAAAACTCCATTCCAGCCATTTCTTTTTCCCTGAAAAGATTTGGCCAATCAATGATGCCATTGCCGATCTCGGTAGATTCATTTTTATCTGTTTTGTCCATATCCTTCACATGCCATAAGCCAAAACGACCTGGGTACCGGACAAAATAATCCATGGGTTTACCCCCACCGAATACCATCCAGTAAAAGTCGAGCTGCATGGTAACCAGCTCAGGTTGAGTGCTATCGAGCAATACCTCATAAGGGATCATCCCATCCATCACCTCAAATTCAAATGCATGATTATGATATCCGAACTTCAAGCCGGAAGTATTACACATCTGCCCGATATCATTAAATTGATCTGCCAATTTTTTATAATCATCGAGTGATTTTCTCCGGGCAGCTGGTATGGAAGGTATAACCAGGTATTTATGACCGGCTTCCATTGTATCATCAATGACCTTCTGTGCAGCAAGGACATCAAACATGGCATGTGAACTCACCGGGGATAATCCCAGTTCAATGGCAATCTTCATGTATTCCCGGGGTGTGTAGCCATAGAATTTACCATCCGCATAACCCGCTGCCTCTATTGAATTATAACCTATATCGGCAATTGCTTTTAAGGTGTCCATAAAGTTTTCCTTAACCTGCTTTTGAAGCGTATAAAGCTGGATGCCAATAAATTTTGTTGGTGGCATGGCAAATAACTTTGGAGGTAAAATGAGGCCTGCAGCTACCGTTGCAGACATGCCTTTAATAAAGTTTCTTCGTGAAATCATAGATAAGTTTGCTATTTACTATTTGCTATTTACTAAGTAAAAATATTATTACATAATTTTTTGTTTATCAGGATCCCAGTATACTTTCCTGTTTTCCCTGTACGCGATAGTGCCCATGTGGGCGGTCATGGCTTCTTCAAAACCCACATCAACATTGCAACTGGGTTGTGTACCTTCCCTGATGCAATCAATCCACTCTTTGATATGCAAATGGGAAGTATCGACCCGTTTTCCTCCCCGATAGGTAAAAAGCAGTCCCCTGCCGGCAAAATATTGCTCCGTTGCTGAGGTGATGGCATCAACTTGCTTCATCCCGGGTGTAAAAGAATAAATGGGCAGCTCGGGATCGATGATATTATCCTGAATTTTCTGCTTGTACTTTGTTGATCCCGGGTCGACATAGATTTTCAGGTCACTGCCTACTTCCATGTAAGCATCATGTCCCATAATCACACGTCCTCTTCGCTTATCACTGGCCAGGGTGGCACTATAGAGTAAAGACAGGTCCTGATCCGGATACTCATAAACCTGGTTGAGTACATCAGGAACTGTTCTTCCGTCTTTATAAAAGTAGATCCCCCCGGAGGATACAGCGGAATCAGGAATGCCAAGTTCGAGGATCTGGTTCATGGCATCATATTCATGCGTAAACAGATCTCCGGATAACCCGGTGCTGTAATCCCACCAGCAACGCCACCTGAAAAACCTTTTTAAGCTGAATGGATGGTAAGGTGCAGGACCAAGGAACTGATCCCAATCTATATTTTGAGGACCGGCTTGCTCATCGATCGGATATACCCAGGCACCCGTCGGGTGATTCCTGTTGGTCGTTACTTCCACCAGCGAAATTTTTCCCAAAACACCTTTCTGTATCGCTTCCCGTGCTTTGAAATAGCTCTCCGTCTGCCTCAGTTGATGACCCAGTTGGAATACGACATTATTCTCTTTTACCGCCCTGACGACCTCGTAGGTTTCCGGTACTGTCCAGGTCATAGGCTTCTCACAATACACATGCTTGCCCTGATTAGCCGCATCTATGGATATTTGGGCATGCCAGTGATCCGGGGTAGCGATGATCACTGCATCTATATCATCAGCTGCCAATAATTCCTGATAAGTCCTGTATCTTTTGGGTGCGGCCCCTTGTTTCCCATCCGTACCTTCCCGGTGCAGGTTGGAAGCAGCCTGAATGGCCTTTTCTGCATTAATATCATAAATATCGCAGATCCCTTTGAATTCAACATTTAAATCTTCCTGATCCAGGTATTCTTCATAGCGCTTATCCGTCTTGTTTTCCAATGCTTCTTCTTTCCATTGGTCAACCGTTTTGGGATGAATAAAACCGGATGATTTCATCAAGGCCCTGCCGCGACTACCACTTCCAATAATGCCAAGCCGTATTTTTCCCTCTTTTGGAACATTTCTCATGGCAAGCGGATTGATCGCATCAAGCTCTATATCTTCCTGTATCACGCTTCTAAGCAGCTTGCTATACCTTTGCTTTCTGAACCAGCCATAAGCAAAAGCACCCAGCACAGGTATGGT
This sequence comes from Bacteroidales bacterium, assembly GCA_030618905.1. Classification (GTDB taxonomy): domain Bacteria; phylum Bacteroidota; class Bacteroidia; order Bacteroidales; family B18-G4; genus JAUWGC01. The sequence goes on from JAUXCL010000055.1 coordinate 5,728, forward strand.
AGCCAGCCCTTTAATGACATCCCTTCTGTTGATCTTGCCTTTATTCTGATCTTCCATAGTTTCTAATCAATAGTTTTGCTCCCGGGTTTAAATATGAATCGGTCCAGCCCAATTTGCTTAGCGGTCGGAAAAAGTAAGAGGATAACCAGGGCCACAAGTTCAATAAGTATCTTGTTAACGATCAAATAACTACCCTCCATGGGCATGGCATACTTCAGGCCAATGAAAGGTGGATGAGAAAGATAATAGAAAGACAATAAAATGATCCCGGCCATGATGGCATACCTGGAGAATAAACCGAGGATCAGGCTCAATCCAATGGCTATCAGTCCCCAGATATTCAGAAAATCTGTGGCGTTCAATATGTTTGGATTTGCAGCCAGGGAGTGGAATTGGTCCTTGAATATCCCTTCTGAGTCTAATAAGAAGCCAACGCTTGACCAGTTAGGATTGACAAGCTTAACCAGTCCCTCATAGAGAAAATGCCATCCAATCAATACCCGCAATACCACCAGCCAAAACAGTTGTGATTTGGAATAATTCAGTATTTTTTCAAGCATCATAAACATTAAGAGGGTTATAATTCTTTTAAATGGATATTTCTCCAGCGCACCTTGATACCTCCACCATCGTGGATCTGTAAGGCTACGGAGCCATCTGCTTCTCCAATCAGATCATCCTGCAAATCAGTCATCAGTTCATTATTCAGCCATGTCATGACCCTGTCTCCCTGAACAAGAATGACCAGTTCATTCCATACACCCGGTTGAAGAATATCTTCCTTTTCTTCAGGTATCCGGGCGAGCCAGCCCCTTCCATAAGACTCGTAAATACCTCCGGTATCATTGCCTCGCGGTGCCACTTCAACCTGCCAGCCTTTGATCTTGATACCCTCAAGTGAAGATCTGAAGAAAACCCCGGAGTTACCATCTGCTTCCTGCTTAAACTCAAGGCGCAGTATGAAATCCTTATAACTCTTATTGGTCGAAAGGTATCCATATTTTGCGTCAGGGCCACTCTCGCATACCAGTTCATTATTTTCGACATACCATTTTTCAGTTCCATGTATGGTCCACCCTTTCAAGTCATTCCCATTGAACAAAGGAACACCGGGATCTGTCAAATCACGGATCTTAATGTTTCTGAACATGATCATATTGCCATGGTCCTGAAGCCCGATGTGGCCCGACCTGGCCAAACCATATCCGGGATAATCTTTCCATTTACTTTTCAGCACCCTGTCTTTCCAATCATCAGTCCATAGTTCATATTGCAGAACCATATTGCCGTTAAGCCAATGTTGTACAATCCTGTCTTTGACAATAATCCTGCTCGAATTAAACTCACCAACAGGCATCAGCACCTTATTAAAGGCATTATGCATGGCGTAATTGGCCCCGGTCAGTTGCCAATCTTCGAGTTTGTCAGGATATCCCAGGTCATCAAGCAATTGATATTCCGGGCCGGTGGCATAAACAGCAGGATAGTCATTTTCCAGTACATAAAAAAAGATACCGCTATTACCTGCTTCAGATACCGCCCATTCAAGGCTTAACTCAAAATCCTCGTATTGGGCAACGCTGATGATATCTCCTCCAAGGTCTCCTCCTTTACCAAGGGCCACCAGGTTTCCATCAATGACCTGCCATCCATCATTCACCGTCTTGTGTTTGAATCCACGCCATCCTTCAGTAGACTCTCCATCAAACATTAAAATCCAACCCTCTTCTATCTCCTGGGCGCTGAGTTGATTATTGACAGGCTGATTATCCTGCGGACACGAACCTTGTTGACAAGATGAAGTTTTGGCCAACATCAAAAGGATGATGATGACATATACCGGTGTAATATGCTTGATCATAAACGGGATGATTTTAATCCTAATGCAAACGCAATGCTAAAATTAAAAAATGTTGGTGAATGAATGATGGAGATGATCAATAATACGCTTATTTACATAAGGTATAAATAATGTGAAGAGGGAAGGGTGAAGAGGGAAGAGAGTTTTTAGTTATTTTTGCGTTTTATTATTACTTCAACTGATGAATTTGCCATTTGAGAAAACTGAGTATCGCTTGCAATCTGTCCGTTCCGGAAAGGTGTTTGATGATAGTGGTTGGATGCTGGATGCTCCGGGGAAGGAAGAGCCCGGACTGATACGCGCCATATATGCCAGCAAGAAATTAAGTGTAAAAGACGAGGCTTACGGTATTTATAAGTTTGCAGACTGGTTGCCTGTGCAAAAAGTCCTTAGCGGGTCATCTGCACCAATTACCTATAAGAGTAATGGCCTGGCAAAAGTCCTGAACCTCAATAATCTTTATATTACCTTCAGCGGTTATTGGCCTGAAAAAGGTGCAGAAATGAAGACCTGTTCTTTTAAAGAAACTGAAGCCTATTCTGTTTGTGCCAGGTTAGATTCCAGTCAGAAAAGAATCCTGGTTGTTGCTTCGGCAGGTAATACAGCACGGTCTTTTGCACGGGTCTGCTCTGATAATAATATCCCGCTTTTGATCTGCGTTCCGGAAGATAGTCTGGATGCCCTCTGGTTTGATGAGCCATTGAATGAAAATGTGAAATTAATAGTTTCCAGAAGTGGAGGAGATTATTTCGATGCCATACACCTTTCTAATCTTGCCTGTAAGATGGATGGATTCCTTCCGGAAGGTGGAGCCAAAAATGTTGCCCGAAGGGATGGTATGGGTACAACAGTATTATCGGCCGCTACAGAAATAGGACGCATACCTGATTATTATTTTCAGGCCGTAGGGAGTGGAACTGGCGCCATCGCAGCCTGGGAGGCCAATCTGAGGTTAATTGAGGATGGAAGCTATGGTCAACAAAAGATGAAACTCATGGTTTCCCAAAATCTTCCTTTCCAGCCTATCGCCGATGCCTGGAAGACAAAATCACGCGACTTATTACCCCTTGACAATAACCTGGCAAGGAAGCAGGTGGAAGAGATCAATGCCAAGGTCCTTTCCAACAGAAAACCCCCTTATGGACTACGGGGAGGACTTTTTGACGCTTTAATGGATACTGAGGGTGAAGTACTTGTTGCCTCCAATGATGAAGCCCTGGATGCTGCCCGGCTCTTCGAAAAAACAGAAGGTGTTGATATCCATCCTGCAGCAGCTATTGCAACAGCATCACTGATCAATGAGGTGAATGCGCAAAAAATAAATAAAGACGCTGTGATTATGCTGAATATAACCGGCGGAGGAGAGGATCTTTTCAGGAAAGACAAGGTGCTTTATTACGTGAAACCGGAAATTGTATTTGATATCGATCCGGATTTTGAGGAGTTTAAAGAAAAAGTGTCTGGACTATTCTAAAAACCCATGTTCCATAACTACATGTTCAATGTTCAAAGTTCAAACTGACTTTAAGCAAATAGACTTTATCCAGGATGCTATCACGTTTATCCTTGTTTAAAAAATTCAATGACAATTGCGTAACGTGATATTGGGGAAATTCTTTAATCACTTCCACTGCATAATCACTTGACTCCAGGCTTTCTTTCCACTGAGGGATGGTACAAATATATACCGGACTGCCATCATATGTAGCCAGATCGAAATCGGGCAATATGTCTTTCATATAAAACTCAGCGGCCTGGCTGTGTTCATGGTACCAGTAAAATTGATCTAAAGGGATATCTTGTTCATGGATAAAATGGGCCATCTGGCTTCCGGATTGGTATTTCAGCAAATTGGGATAAAAATGTATATCCAACAGGAAGTTCACTGAAAGAATAGTAATGGCTGAAACTAATATGATTTTGCGAAATAATGTTTTACCAAATACGCTAAAATAAATGCTTGAGATGCATAAAACAGCTATAATGATCCACAAGATGATATTTTGTAAAGGGAAAACAAAAATGATGATCATTATCGCTCCTGCCCAAAGCAAAATGCATGTAAATGCCTGCAGGCCAAAAAGGATATTTCGTATTATGGCCGATTCCGCATTTAATAACCTGCTAATCTCATGAGCTGTTAATATTGAAACCAGTGGGAATACTACATAGAGGTAATGCGGCAGCTTGTATTGCGACATTGAAAATGCAATAAAAGCCAGCGTAAAACCACCAAGGGTGATGATCTCTGTAGATTTCCGCTTAAACAGATCCCTGAATCCCCTGATCAAAGCATAGATTGCCAGGAAAGTCCAGGGCAGGAAGGACCAGATAAAGGTATGTACAAAGAAGAAATAAGAGGTACTATCGACCCAGGTATTCTCTCCTGTGAGGCGGCCAAAACTCTGGGTCCAGAAATAAAACCTGAAACCTAACATGCCATGTTGTTGATACAGGCCCAAAAGCATAGGGGTCAGGACAAGGAAGACGATCAGCAGGCCCAGGAGCCATTCCCACCTGAATATGCTTTTCCATGAGCGATGGTAAAGTGCATCGGCACCCAATGCAAGTACCGGGATCATCAGGGCAATGGGGCCTTTTTGCAGCATCCCAATCCCAATACCGATAAAGCCCAGGAAAAAGGCCCATTTGTTGCCTTTACGCAAATATTCTGTGATTTGCCAGATGCAAAAAATGACCAGGGCGGTCAGGATAGTATCTGTTCTCACATCCTGCAGTATGATAAATGTAGTTTGATTGCTTGCAAAAAACAGGGCAGCAAGTAAACCGGTTCGACGGTTATAAAGCAACTTACCCAGCCTGAAAGTAGAATATACCCCAAGGATCATCAACAGGAAAGATGGAAGCCTGTATGCGAAATGTGATACTCCGAAGATCTTGAAGAAGATGGCAGAGAGCCAGAATAATAAAGGTGGTTTATCCAGGTAATCAACACCCCGGTGTGTTATCTTTAAAAAATTCCCGGTATCAGCCATCTCCCTGCTTATTGATGCATATTGCGCTGCATCTTCATCCATCACATCGATTAATGACATGCCGAGCAGGTTAATAATGATCGTAGCCGTAAAAAGGATGAACAGCGTGATGTTAAAAATGCGATCGTTTTTCATGTTGACGATTTGAAGGGGTAAAAATAAGGATTTTCCGACTCGGTTGCCATCTCATGAATTTACCAACTGTATACCAGGACACTCATTCTGCAAACTGCAATTCGCCAGATTATAAAAATTCTGTAATTTAACACAATCTTATTCTGGAATTATTCACAATATAAATGGAGGTAATTATGAAAAAGTATAGTTTGACAATTTTAATATCATGTTTGTTTTTCTTCTCTTCCTTTGCGCAGGAGGGGATGTGGTTGCTGGACCAAATTGGGGACCTTGACCTGAATAAAAAAGGCCTTGAGATTGACGTCAGCGAAATTTACAATCCGGATCAACCGGCACTTTACAATGCCATTGTGCAATTGGGAGGTGGAACATCTTCTTTTGTCTCCGCACAGGGACTTATGCTGACCAATCATCATGTAGCCTATACAGCACTTCAACGTGCATCCACAACTGAAACTGATTATATTGCCAATGGCTTTGTGGCCCGGGAATATGCCGATGAGATCCAGGCACCGGGTTATCAGGCCCGGCTGCTTCAGGAGATGAAAGATGTTACTGATGAGGTCCTGTCTGCGGGTAAAGGCATTGATGATGCGACAGAAAGGGATAAGAAGATCAATCAAAAGATCGCTGCCATGACGGATAAACTGGAGAAAAAATCTGAAGACATTGATGCTGTCGTAGCCGCAATGTATAACGGAAAACAATATTTTCTTTTCGTTTATAAAGTTTTTAAGGATATCCGCATCGTTTATGCTCCACCTGTATCCATTGGAGAATATGGTGGTGATATTGACAACTGGATGTGGCCAAGGCACACCGGGGATTTCTCATTTATGCGCGTTTATGTTTCACCTGAAGGAAATGGAGCTGAATACAATGAAAGCAATGTGCCTTATAAACCTAAGGTTTGGCTTAAAGTTGCCAAAGATAACCTGAAACCAGGTGATTTCACTTTCATCATAGGCTATCCCGGATATACAACCAGGTACCGGACCTCTAACTCCGCTGCATGGAACCTGAAATACAACTACCCTTATACCATCAAGAATTTTGGTGCTATCATCGATCTGATGGAAAAGATTACCAAGGATGATCATGAGGGACAGCTTAAGGTAGCAGGCCTGAAAAAAGGACTTGCCAATACCATGAAGAACTACCAGGGTAAGGTTGATGGGATGAAGAAAACCAAATTCGTACAGAAGAAAAGGGAATTTGAAGCCGTATTTATGAACTGGGTTAACAGTACACCTGAAACCAAAGCAAAATATGAAAATATATTAACTGACATCACTGCCCAATATGACATTATCCTTAAAACAAAAGACAGGGACAATGTGATGGGTACCCTCCGGGGCTTATCCTGTGCACAATTAGGAGTTGCCGGGCAGGTATACCTCAACGTGAAAGAACGTGAAAAACCTAAGAAAGAACAACGCCCAGGCTTCTCTGAAAAGACCATAGAAAGGGCTATTGAAAATATGGAATATGCATATATGAGGTATTATGAACCAGTGGATAAAGCCATGTTCGAACGCTCATTGAATAAGGTCAATAAGCTGCCACAGGGCCAGCGTATTGAACCCCTGGAATACATCTTTACCAGCAAATCGATGAGTATCCATGATTTTGTTAATGATGCCTTTGAGACTTCCAGGCTTGATGACCCGGAATATGTCATTAGCCTTTATGAGTTATCATCCAAAGAGCTTGAAGCATTGAATGATCCTTTCATCAATATGATTGCAGCTTTATATCCAATGATGGAAGAAAGCAATTTAATCTATGAGGAATTTGCTGCCAATGTAACTGATCTGCGGAAACAATATATCGATGCGCTGTATGAATGGAAAGGCTCCGGTTTATATCCTGATGCTAACGGGACCATACGTTTTACATCCGGTCCGGTCAAAGGATACAGTCCCGCCAATGCCGTTTGGTACAGGCCCTTTACAAGCCTGGCAGGGGTATTGGAAAAAGATACCGGCGAGGAGCCTTTCGATGCTCCGGAAAAGCTGATCAAGCTTTATGAGAACAAAGATTTTGGTTCCTATATGGATCCTGAACTTAAAGATGTACCCATCGCATTCCTTCACCAATGTGATATCACCGGTGGCAACAGCGGCAGTCCTGTTTTGAATGCTAAAGGTGAATTGATCGGTTGCGCTTTTGATGGCAATTATGAAGCCATGATCAGCGATTGGCAGTACGATGCTGTCCTGCAAAGAACCATCTCAGTAGACATTCGCTATGTCATGTTCGTAACTGAGAAGTTTGGTAACGCCAGTTTCGTACTTGAAGAGATGGGAGCGATTAGATAG
>JAUXCL010000142.1 GCA_030618905.1 Bacteroidales bacterium
AATGATCTTAGTGATACTTTACCCGATTCTTTCACAGATTGTTGGCCGATGTTCCAGGCATCGCTTGATGCCAACGGTTATACTTACGACTATATGGAGGTCGATCAAAGCACATACACCGGTCCGGATGCTACAGCAATGGATCCCTATGACATTGTCATATGGTGGACTGGCGAAGTATGGGACGGCTGGCAAACCCTTCCCTTGATGATGAATTCAACCTGCTCCTGTACCTGACCCTGAGCAATGGAAAACTCCTTTTGTCAGCGCAGGATTACCTGTGGGACCGTTATCCGGATGCCGGATTCTTCGATCCTGGTGATTTTCCATATGATCAATTAGGAATTATAGAAGTTGTGCAGGATGAATATCATATTGAAGACGACCCCGACACCGCCCGCTTCAACGGAGCCCCGGGATCCATAGCCGAAGGTTTAAGCTTCCCGGTTTATGATATCTTCACCACGACGGCTACCGATGACGGGCTTTATGCCGACAGTATCGCCGAGCACGAAGGGACTGCATTATTTACCGTTCAGGTACCTTATGTGTCAACAGGTACACCTGGCATACAGTATGAAACCGAGGCATTCAGGGTAATTTTTACCACCCTGTCATTTGCTGCCATCACGGATACTGATGCCGCGGATGAATTTATGTACAGGATGATCGACTGGCTCATGTATGGAGCTGCCGGCACTCCTGATTTGGAAAACCCGGCTTCGAATGTGCTGGTACACCCCAACCCGGCGAAGGACTATGTCAATATAGGCATGGTGACCCCGATGAAAGAGATCCGGATCATCAACAGCCAGGGACAGATGGTTTACCACCAGGATGTGAACAATATTAAAGCCAAAATAGATGTCAACACCTTCCCGTCAGGCGTGTACATTGTGCAGGCCATTACCGCGAATGGGAATGCGACGAATCGATTGGTGGTTAAGTAGCGTGAAGCGTAAAACGTTTCACCAACTACCCTCCTGCCTGTAATTTAAAACAGATACAAATAAGCCTCCCACAGCCATTGGCTTTGGCTGAATATGTAATTTTATTCCCTGATTTTAATTATTGTTTTATTGATAAACCAAACCCTTGATTATGAAAAATAATGGGAAGCAATATTATGTCGACGCTGCTGCCCGGTCGGCGGAATGGCATGCCGAGAACCTCCGTAAAATGAGGGCCTGCCGTTTTGATACCATTTCGGTGCACGGTGTCTACTCTATGCAGGAGGCCCTTGACTTCAACCAGGGATCCATTATCGAACCAATGTATATGTCTACATCCCAGACCTATCGTGATTCCGATGAGATGGAAGCCGCCCTGGGATATGAAATACCCACCTGGTGTTACTCCAGGATTGCCAATCCAAGCATGTATTATCTTGAAGGGGTACTGGCCCTTTTGGAGGGCTATGGTTCCGGCATTGAAACATCCTGCGTGGCCACATCCAGTGGCATGGCAGCCATCCAGAGCGCTGTTGAAGCTTTCCTGGTTGTTGATCCGGCAAACCCTGATCAGAAAATGAACTTCGTCGCCACCTGCCAGCTTTATGGCGGTACCTTCCAGCAGTTTGCCATCAGGAAGGACCAGGAGCGCAACATAGAATGGCGCAAAGTGGTCAATTCCAACGACATTGATACCTGGCGCTCCCTGATAGACGAAAATACCCGCTTTTTATACGGTGAGATGCCCAGTAATCCCGGACAGGCCTTCTTCGACCTTGAAAAAGTTGCCGCCCTGGCTCATGAACATAATATTCCCATGATCGTGGATGCAACAGTAGCCACCCCTGCCCTGATGCGACCCATTGAGTGGGGCGCTGATATTGTAGTGCAGTCGGTCACCAAGTCGCTAATGACCAGTGGATTCGGCATTGCCGGGGCCATCATATCCCGGAAAAATCTCACCAGCAACATCGATAATGATGCCATGAAGGCCGATTTTGCCATGTATCTGAAAATCCTGCCCAACAGGGACAACGGGCCCAGTATTTCACCCATGAATGCGGTGCTGGGAATTAACGATATCCGCACCCTTCGTTCGCGCATGGACCTGTGCAGCCGCAACACCATGAAAGTTGCTCAATTCCTTGAAGGACATCCAAACATAGAGCAGGTTGATTACCTGGGACTGGAATCGCATCCATTGCACGAACTGGCTAAAAAATATTTGGTGCTGGTTGATTCAGAATATGATGAGCTGTATGGAAAAAAAGTCAACCGCTACGGCCACCTGATGTCATTCAGGGTGAAGGGCGGTGCACAGGCGGCAAGGGATATGTTCGACAGGATGCAACGCATCTGGCGTGCTACCGACCTGGGACGGATCAAGTCCGTGGCTACCATACCCGCCATCTCCACACACTCACAGCAGGGTGAGGAAGGACGTGAAATTGCCGACATTCCACTGAACCTGATCAGGTTATGTGTGGGAGCCGAACATCCGGATGATGTCATTGACGACCTCGACCAGGCGCTCAGGGCTGAAGGAAAGAAGAGTTTCCATGTTCCGGGGCCGGAATATTCAGCGGGAGGCGCATCTTCTGCCACGCTCGACAGATCTTAAAGTACCCTAATGAATTACTTCAATGTGATGATATGATTTCACCCATCAGATACTATTCAACGAACCTGAAAACCACCCCCATTCCTTTCAGTAATGCACTGTTGAAGGGATTGGCACCCGACAGGGGTTTATTCATGCCGGAAATCATTCCAACTATTTCAGCAGAGGAGATCCTGTCTTTCACAGACAAGCCCTATCATGAAATTGCGTATGAGGTAGGCAGGAAATTCCTGAAAGGGCAGATACCGAATAAAGACTTAAAGCGGATCGTGAAAGACGCCTATGATTATGATGTGCCATTGGAAAGGGCCGATGGAAACAAATACATCATGCGCCTGGACCAGGGGCCCACGGCTTCTTTTAAAGATTTTGCCGCCAGGATGATGGGTCGTCTTATGCAATATTACATGGACAAAGAAAACCGTAAACTGCTTATTCTTACTGCCACATCAGGAGATACAGGCAGCGCTATTGCCAATGCTTTTTACGGACTGGACAATATCGGGGTAGTGGTTTTATTTCCTGAGAAAGAAGTTACCTCCAGGCAGCGCAAGCAGATGACCACCCTGGGAAAGAATGTACAGACCATTGCTTTAGACGCTAAGTTTGATGATTGCCAGGCCCTGGTGAAGGAGGCTTTTGCCGATCCCGACCTGGAACACCTGGACCTTTCATCTGCCAATTCCATCAATATTGGCCGCCTGATCCCACAGATTGTCTATTATTTCTATGCATTTGCCAGGCTGAGGAAGGGCAAAAAGAATGATGACGTGATCTTCTCAGTCCCATCGGGTAATTTTGGCGATATGATGGGCGGTATGCTGGCCATGAGAATGGGCCTGCCGGTGAAACGTTTCATCATTGCCGTAAATGAAAATGATGAATTTCCACACTATGTCAATACAGGCGAATACCAGAAAACAGAACCCTCAAAGAACTGCATTTCCAGCGCCATGAACGTAGGGCATCCCAGCAACCTGTCGCGGCTGGTGGCATTGTATGGAGGGGTGATGGATGAGAAAGGCCATATCAGCAAACAGGCCGACATGGAAAGCATGCGCAAGGATATCTTTTCGGTGAGTATCAATGACAAGCAGACCCGGAAGACCATCAAGAAAGCTTATGAAAGACACGGTGTATTGCTTGAGCCTCATGGGGCAGTGGGCTGGGCGGGCCTTTGGAAATTCCTGGACAAAGAAGGAAAACAGCATCCGGAAGACCAGCTTTATGTCTCCCTGGAAACCGCACACCCCGCTAAATTTCCCGAAGAGATAAATAAAATACTGGGATTTGATCCGGAACTACCACCAAGTTTGGAAGGACTTGAAGGGAAGAAGGAGGAATACGATTATCTGGAGAATAATTATAAGGCTTTTAAGGAATATTTGTTAATAAAGTATTAACAAAGAACCAGGTAAGAAACCCCAAATTCCAAATAAGAAATCCCAAATAGTATACAAGTTTCAAATCCCAAATGCCAAATAAGAAATGCCAAATAATTTCTAAATTACAAATTCGAATATTCAAACCGTTTGATATTTTGAATTTAAAATTTGTATACTATTTGGAATTTGGGGTTTCTTATTTGGCACTTTGGATTATAGAATCATGGAAATTAATAGTTTCAGAAACAAATAAAGTAAATATCACAGCAGATGTATGTAATATGTTCAGACCTGGAGGGTGTTTTCGTGCCGGAAGTGTGGATCAATGTGGCAGAAAAAACCGGAATAGACATTTTGAGGCGCACCACGCGTGACGAACCGGATTATGATAAGCTGATGCAGTGGCGCATTGGGATCCTGGAGGAACATGGATTAAAACTTCAGGATATCCAGGATGTGATTGCACAAATCAAACCCCTGGATGGTGCCCTGGAATGCATAGCCTGGATCAAGTCCCGCTCTCAGCTGATCGTCGTATCAGATACATTTGCCCAGTTTGCCGAGCCCCTGATGGTCCGGCTCAAGCGCCCCACCCTGTTTTGCCATGAGTTGGTAATAGATGACCGTGGGATGATTACAGATTATAAGCTCAGGCAAAAAGATCCCAAGAAGAAAGTCGTTGAGGCACTACAGAGCCTTCAGTACAAGGTAATTGCCTTTGGCGATTCCTACAATGACACCTCCATGTTATTGCAGGCCGAAGTAGGCATCCTTTTCCGTCCGCCAGAAAACGTGATCCGGGACTTCCCGCAATTGCCCGTTGCAAATAATTACGAAGAGCTAAAAAATATACTACTGCGGTATATATAACCCACATAGACAGTCGACAGTCGACAGTCGACAGTCGACAATTATTGCTTGTCCTTGCTGCCAGCCATAAAATTAATAGTAGCCCCAAAGAAGACCCCCAGTTCATTGGAAACATTGCGCATGGTGTTTTGCCGTGTTCCTTGCAGGGCGGCATGTTCCACAGTATTATATTCAACAGGATCGGTAAAGTTATAAATTTGCGGCTGGCCTCTTTTTACGCCTACAGTATACTGCAAACCCAGAAGCAGTTCCTGCCCCTTGATGGTTACCTGTAACCCACCGGTAACATGGTAGAGATCCAGGTTAATTTGTTTAAACTGGTTATATTCACTGTATTCATCGTAATCAATGCCGTTTTGATAATTGAAGTCGGTCCTGAAACCACCGAGAAATTTGAGGTTATCTTTGGCGTACCAATGATATCCGACAGCAGCATTCAGGATCCAATGATTCGCGAAAGCATAAGATAAAAATTCTTTCACGGGCAGCTGGTTATAGGTCTGTATATTGCTAACTTCCGGGTTTGCATCAACCTGTACAATTTTATACTCATTGACCGGGAAAAAATATTCAATGCTAGTGTATATAGCTGTTTTATTGTCATCCGTCCTGAACACCATACCGCCTGCAATGGATAAAGGGTCCTTAAAATTGACCGACATGCCTTTTTTCTGTTGGAAATCCATAAGCAGGACGTCTGGTAAAAATCCATCCCCGTCAGGGTTGGTGATATCGCCTTGCTCGTTCTTTTTAGAAACACGTTTTCCGTCAGAATATAAATTCAAAGAAGGGGTGGTAATGGTAAAACCAAAGCTGAACTTGTTTTTCATGTAGAGCAGGCCAATTTTCCATACCAGGCGATAATTATTAAATTTAAGATACTGGTAATCAACATAACTGGCTGAATAAAACGGAATTTGTGTACCCCCTACCTCAATAGTATCCTGCAATGGGTAGGCCTGTATGTCGGTCAGGTATCCATAATCAAATGCTTTAACTTTCCCGAACATGCTGGTCCCCAGATAGAAATGATCACTCATTTGCCATGAGCCACCCAGTCCAACCCAATCTTCCCGGTAATAACTATTGTAATTGAATGTAGCAATATAACGCTCTGTGCCCGGAAGTGATTTCAAAATATCCATATTGTAGCTCACTGAATTGTCGAAGGCTGCCTCAAAAATCTGCCTGTTTAACACTACGAATTCTATGCTGAGTTTAGGATGTTTTTTGGGGCGGTGATTGTAGGAAATAAACCTGGGTTGTATGGTGAGTTTGGTTGAAGCGAGGTTAATGTCATCGCCCAGTGCATTTTTGGCCGAGATGGCGTTCAGGGAAAAAAGGCTGGCGTTAACAGACAGTGAGGATTGACCACTTTGCGCAATTGTTGCCGGGTTATAATAAACAGAGCTGGGCCCGGCTCCTCCACCGATAACTGCACCGGCTAGCAGTGATGACTCTTCGTTAAAATTCTGGGTCCAATAGTGTGTTCCCTGGGCATTGAGTTGGTTTCCGATAAATAGAGAAAGTAAGAAAACAACAAAGATTGTTTTTAATGACCTGTTCGTACAATTGGGAAAACACTTGATCATTGAATAAGGGGTTTGGAGAACTAATTTACGCATTTATTTCAAAAGGGACTCCATCCTACGGGATGGAGTCCCTCCAGGACAACACCCAAAACGATAACCCGCTCAACGTCAGGGCGAT
>JAUXCL010000151.1 GCA_030618905.1 Bacteroidales bacterium
AATATTTCTTTCGGTTTCCCGGTAATCAAATTCATTAAAAAGTATGCTCAAAAACCACTTGACGTGCATTTGATGATCATCGAGCCTGATCGTTATATCCAGGCTTTCAGGGATGTGGGTGCGGATATCCTGACCGTTCACTACGAAGCTTGTAATCACCTTCACCGCAGTATTTATGCCATCAAAGATACCGGCATGAAAGCAGGAGTTGTCCTGAACCCTCATACTTCGGTCAGGGTACTGGAAGACATCATTGCTGATGTGGACCTGGTATTATTGATGTCGGTGAATCCAGGGTTTGGCGGGCAAAAGTTCATCGAGCGTGTTTATGAAAAGATCAGGGTGCTGAAAGGAATGATCCTGGCACAAAAATCATCTGCATTGATTGAGATTGATGGCGGCGTAACCCTTGATAATGCTCCGAAACTGGTGGCAGCAGGAGCGGATGTGCTGGTTGCCGGAAACACCATATTCTCGTCCGGCAACCCCATAGATACGATCAAACTTCTCAAAAAACGAGAATAATTTACGATTCTGTTTTCTGTGTGTACAATTTACAATATGATGGGAAATTTAAGATTATAAATTGTCAATCATATTGTAAATACAAAATTGTAAACACAGAATTGTAAATCATTTCCTGGTCTTTAAAACAAGCACCACAACCAGCAGCAGCAACACAATCCCCGCCAACACAAAGGCCCATTTGTTTACGGTTCTGGTTTGGGCACTCATTTCATAATCCTGGAATAAAAATGACATGCCACTCATTTTCCAGCTCACCTGGTTACCATTAATAGATGGGGAATTTGTGGATGTGATGAGTCCGGGCATCTCCACAAATACCTGATGCCCCTCCATCCCAAACACATTTTCCAGCAATAAAATATCCCTGTCGATTTCATCAAAAACAGATGATTCGATTTCATGAAGAACAAGTACCTGGTCATCGCCAGTCCACTCAGCGTAATAATCAATGAAATCTCTGGCGCTTTTAAAATCCCATTCATTCATTTTTTGCATTATGCTGTCCTTATAAAGCCTAAAATCGTATCCGCTCAACTCCTCACTCTTCAAGGACCTGGCCCCATTTTCCAGGGCAATGATAATTTCCGCACTAATGGCTTCATACAAAAATTGTTCAGCTTTATCTTCAGCTTCTTTCATCCGCATCGAATCATTTTCATTGGTGACGACCTGATAACCAGACAGCCAGTGAATATCTTCCTCACTCAGGTAATCCTTATAGTCCAATTGACTGAATGGATTTGCAGCTTCCCATGTTTCCCGGTATGTGAGGTAAGAATAGAAAAATCCAAATCCCTTCCTGACTTTAATCTCTCTGTTAACCTGCTTCCTCCAGCCCGTATCCCGGCCTATTTCATCATTGAGTTGCTTGCTATCCATAAAAGTCTTGGTATAGGTGAGGATATAATCACCATCACTGCTGGTATCTTTTCTTGCAGATTGAACCCAGGTATCATCGACAGGATATGGGAGATCCGGATTAAAGACATCAGAGGAATCACCGGTAACGGTGATTATTCGGGTAAAAGATCCATCCTCGTTGACCTTTGTAGACACTGAAATTTCCCTGCATGAACTTAAGCTCAGCAGGAGGAGGATGATTATGGGTATGAATTGTTTTGTTTTCATGATTTCCAGAATTAATTAAACGATCCCGAATGCTGTTGATCCGGGTTCATCCGCATATTATTTAATTGTTTAAGCCCCTTTAAATTTAAACCTCGCACGTCCAGTGCACTCAGGCGCGCTATCTTTAAGCGGGTTTTAATCCCTTTTTTAAAGATCTTACTTTCATCGGGCTTCAGCAAGGTTTCCACATATTCAAATTTGATACCGGTATTCAAAGAAAAAATGATTTTAAACCCCGGCTTTTTGGTATGTTCTTTCGTGATGGAAGAAGCCCGGTCTTCAAGCTTCTGCACCTTGTCGACAAAAAGATACTGCTCGACACCAAATACCATGAGCAGGCAAACCGTTGCAGCCAGCAGTAACTTGTATACCAGGGATATTGTTCCCGGGTGCCCGTTCGAGGCAGGCCGCTTATCCCTTACCCCTTGCCTGGCATGGTATAAATTGCTTTTAACGACCGTTTCTGACATGGCCAGAATTTGCTGAACCTCAACCGAACCCATTTCCTGTATATCCCTCAGGATAAATACCAGCTTTTGTTTTTCAGGCAGTCCTTCCGAGATATAGCGGATCAGTTGCCCCAGCTCTTTATTGTCCAGCTGAGCCGCAGGACCAATCTCGATCAAGTTTTCCAATTTTTCGGAAACTTCATCAAGTTGAATGAACTTTACCCGTTTAATTACCCTTAAGTGGTCGATCGCCGTATTTGTAATAATCCGGTACATCCAGGTGGAAAATTTTGCCTTACGGTCATAGGTATTGATCTTTCTCCAAATTTTGATAAAGCTTTCCTGTACCGCATCTCTGGCCTCCTCCTCGTTACATAATATCCTGAATGCCAGACTATATGTATATTGCTGGTGAGTTTCAACCAGTAATTTAAAGGCTTGCTGGCTGCCTTTTTTGATCTGATCAATAATATCTCCGGTTTCGATGCTCATCAATTATTCGTGTGATTCCATAAATATGACGATGAAACTTAATAAAGGTAAAAAAATCTCGTCACGCGTCACGCGTCACGCGTCACGATTCATTACCTTTGCTTCTCACAACTCAAATTTCAACACCATGAATGAAGACATTTATAAGCTTGAGCCATCAAGGATATGGCATTATTTCGGTGAAATCCTTACGATTCCGCGCCCATCCAAAAAAGAAGAACGCATTGCAAAATACATTGTTGACTTTGGCAATTCCCAGGGACTGGAAACCCTTCGGGATGAAATCGGGAACGTGTTAATTCGCAAACCGGCCACAGCGGGAATGGAAAAAATTAAAGCAGTTGTCTTGCAAAGCCATATAGATATGGTGGGTGAAAAGAACCAGGATAAAGACCATGATTTTGACAGGGATCCTATTGAGGCCTACGTTGAAGAGGGATGGGTCAAAGCAAGGGATACTACCCTGGGCGCTGATTGTGGCATTGGTATGGCAGCCCAGTTGGCCATTCTGGAAGCCAGGAATATTCAGCATGGGCCCATTGAATGTCTTTTCACTGTGGATGAAGAAACCGGCCTTACCGGCGCTTTTGGGCTAAAACCAGGATTCCTGCAGGGTGAAATATTGTTGAACCTGGATTCAGAAGATGACGGTTTATTGTTTATAGGCTGTGCAGGGGGTAAAGACACTATTGTTGAATTTCCATTTAAAAAGGAAACCGTCCCTGCCGGATCTGCTACTTATAAAATTAGTGTAACCGGTCTTAAAGGCGGCCATTCAGGTGATGATATTGAAAAAGGCCTTGGCAATGCCAACAAGATCCTGAACAGGGCCTTATGGAATGCCACAGCACAGTTCAATATCCGTATTTCATTGTTTGACGGGGGCAACCTGCGTAATGCCATCGCCAGGGAAGCCTTTGCCGTTGTCACAGTTCCCGAAGAAAACCAGCAAAAGCTGGCAGACTATATCTTAGATTTTGAAAAAATTATCCGCACTGAATATAAAGTCACCGAGCCTGACTTGTCTGTGAAAATTAAAGCAGCAGATACGGCATCTCATGTCATTGAAAAGAAGACTCAACAGCAGCTGATCAATGCAGTTTATGCCTGCCCGCATGGAGTAATTGCCATGTCGGCCGATATCCCCGACTTCGTAGAGACTTCCACTAACCTGGCCTCCGTCAAGATGAATGAGGACACGATCATTATTACTACCAGTCAGCGGAGTTCTGTAGAATCAGCCAAAGAAGATGTGTGTGACATGGTAGCCAGCGTTTTCAGGTTAATCGATGCAAAGATCACACAGTCTGATGGTTACCCGGGATGGTCACCCAACCCAAATTCTGAGATTGTAGATATCACAGCCAAACTCTATAAAAAATTATTCACAGAAGAACCCCGGGTGCTGGCCGTTCATGCCGGGCTGGAATGCGGTTTGATCGGTGACAAGTATCCGGATATGGATATGATCTCTTTCGGTCCAACCATCCGTGGAGCCCATTCACCTGATGAGCGGCTCGAAATTTCAACTGTACAAAAATTCTGGGAGCTTACCCTCAGGGTCTTAAAGGAAATACCAGTCCGTTGATAAATCGAAATCCAACATTGTAAACACAGAATTGTAAATCTTACAGCCCCACTCCCATCCCAATACGAATGATGGGATTCTGCGGCATGTATTCCGTGTCATTAAGATTGAAAAGAATCGTGATCCCCAGGAAAGCTGAGGGGGAAAGCCACTGGCGAAAACCTCCGCCGATATAAAAATTATTTACCGGAACCCTTGTCAGTTCAACATTACCTGTTAGCGGATTATAAAATTGCGGCTGCTCGTGGCTCATATATTCATACTCTGCATGGACAAACAGGTCCCTGAAGAAAAATAAATAGTATCTTCCGAAAAAGCCTATGCCATAAGAGTTTAAGTTGAACTTATAAAAATTGTCATTATACCAGTAATAGCTGTAGGAAAGTCTTGAACCTACATCAAAGCTGGGTGATAAATGGTATCCAACGACGGGAGAAACATAAATATACCCGTCACTGGGATAGATCCAGAACCCTATGCCTCCCCCCACAAAAATCCTCTTGACCATCTGCGCCTGTTCCTTATCCTGGAAATCCTTCCCAAACTGTGCATTGGTTTCCGGCATCATCAATACAGATACCAGGATAGTAAGCAGTACAAATATGATGAGTTTTTTTAGTTTCATTTAGCTGGTATTTTTATGAGTGAGCACAAATATAAATTATTTATAGGGATTAAGCCAAAAACAATAATCCTACAAAAAAAACGTATGAATAAATGATTGATTATATTTGACAGCAAGAATTTCACGCAATGTTGCATTGGCTCAGCAAAAAAAACTTCATTTTCATCCTGGCAGCTTTCTCTTTCATCCTGGTTTTTAATAAATGCAGGAAGTTTGATGACTTTGATAATGATCCTTCTGTTAAACTGAGTTTTTCAACAGATACCATCATTTTTGACACTGTATTTACCAGCATTGGATCTGTCACACAATACCTCAGGGTGTACAACCCCCACAGTAATGCGGTCAAGATATCTTCCATCAGCCTGGCCGGCGGTACCACCTCAAATTACCGGATTAACATTGATGGTTCCCCGTCCCTTGTTGCAAATGATGTGGAAATCGCTGCCAATGACAGCCTGTACATTTTTATCAGGGTGACTATCGACCCAAATGATAATACTTTACCATTTGTGGTTAGCGATTCTGTTGTCTTTCTAACCAATGGAAACTACCAGGATGTAGATCTTGTGGCATTTGGACAGAATGCCAATTATATCGTTGCAAATCAACACATTCAAGGATTTCCTAAATTCAAAATCGTAGCTGGTGAAAATGAACATGTGGAATGGACCAATGAGCTCCCATACGTTATTTATGGATATGCCGTCATTGATTCGGCAGGATCACTCAGTATTGATGCGGGAACGCAGATTTACCTTCACGACGGGTCCGGATTATGGGTATATCGCGGTGGGCAAATTAAAGTAAATGGCACCCTTGAGGAGCCTGTTGTCTTTCAGGGTGACCGCCTGGAATCCTTTTTTGATGACCTGCCCGGGCAATGGGACCGGATCTGGATTATGGAGGGAAGTACAGAAAACGAGATCAATTATGCCATCATCCGAAATGGTTTTATCGGCCTTCAGGTAGAAAATTTCAATATCAATGATCCCCTGCCCAGGCACCTTCTCTTAAGCAATACGGTGATCGAAAACATGAGCGGCGTGGGTGTCCTGTCACGCTGGTATAACATCACCGGGTTCAACAACCTGATCGCCAATTGCGGAAATTATGGCCTGGCACTGACCTGGGGGGGATCCTATGATTTCAGGCAATGTACTTTCGCCAATTACTGGAACTACAGTGCCCGTCAAACCGCTAACCTGGTAATGACGAATTTCTTTATCGACA
>JAUXCL010000025.1 GCA_030618905.1 Bacteroidales bacterium
CCCTAATGATTAATACATGGAATTGACAAACGTCCTTAATTTTTTAAAAGATTTAAGCAGGAATAATAATAAGGAATGGTTTCAGGCCAACAAGCCGGTTTACCAGGCTGCCCTGGCCGACTTTACTGCTTTCACTGAAGTATTGATCCGCAATATTGCCAGCTTCGACAAGGATATTGCCTCGATTACAGCCAGGGAATGTATCTTCAGGATATACAGGGATGTCCGTTTTTCAGCGGATAAAACACCCTACAAATCGAATTTTGGGGCTGCATTCATGAAAGGAGGAAAGAAGAGTCCCTTTGCTGCATATTATATTCATCTGGAACCAGGCAATTCATTCTCCGGAGGAGGAATCTGGATGCCACCGGGCAATATTTTAAAGGCTGTCAGGCAGGAAGTATATTATCACAGCGGCGAGTTTCTGAAGATCATTGAAAAGAAAAAATTCAAAGACACTTTCGGGGAGCTTAGTGCTGATAAATTGCAACGTCCACCTATGGGTTTTCCAAAGGATTTTCCACAGGTGGAACTCCTGAAATTTAAGAGCTATGTGGTGGGAAATAATATGCAGGACAGCACAATTTTATCCCAGGAATTCCCGGATAAAGTGAGCAGCAATTTCAAAACGATGTATCCTTTCATCCGGTTTCTGAACCGTGCTGTTTCGAATATGTCATGAGTATAAGACCGTTAACTGATTAGATGGTACCGTAAACTGATTAGAACTTTACTTTTGAATATTATAGGGTTATTTTTGTCAGTGTAGATTGGTTAATTAATATTGTGTTAATCCAGATTACTTATGCTCTTGAAGGCGCAGCATTTTTTTTCATAATTCTAGGTTTTTTTCATAATAATTGTGCTATTGCTTTTTTTCGTGACTACGCCCTTCAAGAGCATTTTTCTATACATCAATATTTGCATATTTTGCGTTCTTTTCGATAAACTCTCTCCTTGGGGGAACTTCGTCTCCCATCAGCATGGAGAATACGCGGTCGGCTTCCGTTCCATTCTCTATGGTTATCTGCCTTAAGGTCCTGAACTCCGGATCCATTGTTGTTTGCCAGAGTTGTTCCGCATTCATCTCTCCAAGACCTTTATAACGCTGTATATGGATGCCTTTTTCGTTTCCACCTGCTGTCCATTCTCCAATGTGTTGCTCACGTTCTTCTTCCGACCAGCAATATTTCTCCTCTTTCCCTTTTTTGAGGAGATACAATGGTGGCGTAGCAACATAGACATAGCCGTTTTCAATCAGGTCTTTCATATAACGGAAGAAGAATGTCAGGATAAGGGTGGCGATATGGCTTCCATCCACATCGGCATCGGTCATAATGATGATCTTATGGTACCTTAGTTTTTCGACATTCAGGGCCTTGCTGTCGTCTTCGGTCCCGATGGAAACGCCCAGGGCTGTGAACATATTCTTGATTTCCTCATTGTCGAAGATCTTATGTTGCATCGCTTTTTCAACGTTCAGTATCTTGCCCCGGAGTGGAAGTATAGCCTGGAATTTCCTGTCCCTGCCCTGCTTAGCAGTACCCCCTGCTGAATCACCCTCAACGAGATATATTTCAGCCAGTGCCGGATCGCGCTCCTCACAATCGGAGAGCTTGCCTGGCAATCCTGATCCGGTAAGTATATTCTTCCGTTGTACCAACTCCCTGGCTTTCCTGGCAGCATGCCTGGCTGTGGCAGCAAGGATGACCTTGTTGACGATGATTTTGGCTTCCTTGGGATGTTCTTCCAGGTAATGAGCAAGGTGCTCACTGATCATCTGGTCGACAGCTCCCATCACTTCCGAATTACCCAGCTTGGTCTTGGTTTGTCCCTCGAATTGTGGCTCAGCGACCTTAACGGAGATAATGGAGGTGAGTCCTTCACGAAAATCATCACCGTTGATGTCAAATTTCAATTTGGCGAGCATACCGGATTTATCGGCATAATTCTTCAGGGTTCTTGTCAGCCCCCTTCGGAATCCGGATAGATGTGTTCCCCCTTCGTGGGTGTTGATATTGTTAACGTAAGAGTGGATATTCTCAGAGAAAGAAGTATTATAATGCATGGCAATCTCGACGGGGATCTCATTTTTCTCACCTTCAATAGATATGATGTCATCCATCAAACCTTCCCTGGTTTCATCCAGGTAGTTAATGAAATCTTCAAGCCCGTTTTCAGAATAAAATGTTTGCGTGCTGTCACCATTTTCTTCACCCTCCCGCTCATCATTGATAGTAAGGATGATCCCTTTGTTCAGGAAAGCCAGCTCACGCAATCTTGAAGCCAGAATACTGAAATCATACTGTTTGACGATGAAAATAGAGTCATCAGGCATGAAAGTGACTTCTGTACCCGATTTATCAGTATCTCCAATGGTCTTAACATCATACTGCGGTTTACCATATTCGTACTCCTGGACAAAGACCTTTCCTTCGCGGTAGACGGTAACTTTTAATTTTGAGGATAATGCATTTACACAGGAAACACCAACACCATGCAGCCCACCAGATACTTTGTATGAACCTTTATCAAACTTACCTCCTGCGTGGAGTACCGTCATCACTACTTCAAGTGCGGAACGGTTTTCTTTTTCGTGCAATCCGGTCGGGATACCCCTTCCGTTATCAGTTACAGTAATGGAATTATCATTATGGATATATACATTAATCTCGTCGCAATAGCCAGCCAGGGCTTCATCAATGGAGTTGTCGATCACCTCATACACCAGATGGTGCAATCCACGGGTACTTACATCCCCGATAAACATCGCGGGGCGCTTTCGAACAGCCTCTAAACCTTCAAGTACCTGTATGTTCTTCGCAGTATAATTTTCCCCGGCGAGATTACTCTTTTCTTCATTAGTCATAATCAATGATTTAGCAATTTGAATAAGTCAGGTGCAAATGTACAAATTATTTACGACATAAAATCCATATAAACATAAGAAAATCAGCGTTTTTATCAACATTTATTTGTTAAAAATCCAGGTTTCTGCATATTTCAAAATCACCTGATAATCAGTATGTTATAAATTGATTGTTTTGCAAGATATGGGAGTGTTTGTAAGGGCTTAAATATCAGGAAGATGCAGTTGTGGCCAGGTGCTTTACTGGCAGCCTATCAGGACCATGAACTCACTCTGGTAAACCGGTTGCTCAAAAATGTCCAGAAAAGTGAAGGCAAACACTGCCAGCTGAGGCCCATCGGAATTTACTGAAAGCATTGTTAAATTTACCATTGGGAAGGATAGTGATTGTTCCATTTCATCCCATGTCCAACGAATATCAAGTGACTCATTGGGAACCCATTCGATAGTAAAGAACCCTCCCTCATTTTCATTATCATCAGCGGTGAATATAAGCAGCCCGGCATCGAATTGAATAGTTTCCGGCTGGTATATCCCAATATCCAGGAACCTGGCTTTGAACTCATCACTAAGTGGGCTTGCAATACAAAAGCCATCGAAAACAGCCTCTTGATCAGTTTGTAATAAGGGGTACATGGATTTCAGGTCCATGGTCAGCGGCGTAAGCGATGGAATATCGAAAGCGATATCCGGGTAGCCCATGATCTCATGCGTGGTCAGGATATTGAAGGTACTGATCTCACTGGGAGTACCCATCAGTTTTCCATCCCCGGCATGAACACTGACCTGCCAGGCATATTCTGCCAGCAGGTCTTCTTTCTGAAATAGCCTGGCTTCCAATTCCCTGACTGTTGGCCTGAATTGATTGTATGGAGAAGCAATGACCATACTGCTTGCGTCAATCCGGAAGTGATGGCTGTTACTGTAAATTTTGTCTTCCAGAACCCAGGGAGGGTTCTCATTCATCGCTTCTGCAACTTCCTGTCCGGCCCATACACGGACAATTTTAAGCTGATAGGATGTGTTTTCCTCCTCCATGCTAACGGCAGGTGGGCTCCAGGAAAAGCCAGGCAATACGGATTCAATAATGAAGCCGTCTGCCGGAGAAATCAATACCAGTGACATGTCATCATCCTGGGCGAGAAGCTTAATTCCTGTAATGAATAATACCATGACAAGCATCCAATAGCGTATAATAACAACTGCGCGTGAAAAGTGTCCGGACATGATGTAAATTTAGTACTTCAGCAATCAGAAAGCAAATGAAACGCCGGCCAATACATTAATTTTCTGGACCGGATAATTATACCATTTGAAATAGCCATTATTCAGTGCATTATTGATGTTGACAAATGCAGAAAAGGAATTTGTAATGCGATATTCAAAACCCAGGTTGAGATCTGCCCAGCCATTCATCTTTTGAGACAGCACTTCGCCTGATTCATATAGTTTAGCATACATAGGCCCCTGCACAAACAGCTCAGCTTTAACAATATATTTGTCCTGAATGATATAATCCCCTCCGAATTTTATACGGTAATTGGGCTTCTGCCATGGCTTTTCTTCTTTATCCATCTTATACTGATAATAATCAGCACCTAACCATAAATTCAGGACTTTGCTTCTTTGAAACCCCAGCCCTGCATGGAGATTCAACACATTGACATTGTCATAAACCAATGTGAACATGTTCCCCAGGCCATTCATGGTGTCATTGACATAGAAAGGCATGTTGTCGATGATACTGGTGGACCCACTGACCTGGTAATTCAGGTTTTGGGATATATTTCCCAGGATCCCTGCATCAAAAACAAACTTATGATTGGTGTACTCAAGTGGGAGTGTGGAATTGATAAAAGGGTTTTCAAGGCTGAGCGACCTCAGTGTAACCCTGTCAAGCGATCCGTTTATTCCTGCAAAAAGGGCCAGGGCGTCTTTTAGCAGCTTGATTTCAACACGAATAGCAGGATAAACATGAAGCCTGGTGCTGGTTTCTATCCTTGATGTAAGGTTGACGCCCAGGTAAAACTTATACTGATTGAAATCAGTGCTGATAAAGGGTTCCAGTTTCAGTAGGGCACCGTTATAATCAGAGATGCTATCTGCATTGATAAAATAATTAAAATCCAGGTCCAGACCCAGGCTCTGGTTCTCTGTAATCGAAGAAAACTGAAACTCCTTATCCAGTAATCCACCAAAGAAAATATTATGTTCACTGGCCTTGTAATTATCTTCAATGTAATAGTACCTGATCTCAGTATGGTAATTAAATGGTGTGCCTGAGGTGAAATTGCTGCCTATGCCTGCATCCAGCCCAAAGGTCTGGAAGCGGTGCCTGATATCATCTTTTGGAAAGTCCATTTCGGGGTATTCATCAGGCATAAAACCGTAATAATGAACAATGTCGTGGTCATAAAAGATATTTGCGCTGAAAGTATGATCACCAATAAACTTTTTCCCATATACCTGCACATCGCTCTGGCTGTAATCACTGGGTGCATAGTCCTTGATATCCCCATAGGATGAAATATGCCTGAGGTGCACCCCAAACGCGTGCTTACTTGATTGCCTGCTATTGGCAAAAAATTCAAAGTATGGCGTTACATAGTTTCCAAACCCTGCCCTGATCAGATTACGCAGGAGCTTCTTTTTAGGATCTGTGGGTTTCTTGGTGGCTTCAATGGGTTTGGGGTTCACCTTGGTTTCATAGAGCTTCGACCGCAAAGAAAACTCCACCGCAGGCATCATGTTTCCCTGGTCGCTGATGCTGGGTTGAAAGTTCATCTTATTCGCATCCGAAATGGTCGGTTTGTAGGGGGCTATTATGGTCACTTCCTCATTCCTGTCCTGTGCATGGAGTGGATGGGCCAAAACAATGTTCATACAAACAAGGCACATGGAGAGGCTCAGGAATTTAATATTTTTCATTGCTGTATTCATGCTTGTAATAGGCTTATTCAGGTTGCTCTTGCTCATCCTGCGGTTCTTCTTCGTTGCTGATGGTATTTAACTTTTCCCTGGCGATGGTCCCAAGTTCCCGTCCCTTATAATTTTCGATCACACTTTGCAGTGTTTGTTTTGCCTGAAAGTTGTTTCCCTGTTTGTAATACAGGTCAGAGAGCAGGATAAAGCTTTTGGCCACCCAATAATCATATCCTGCATATTGATCCACCAGCTCGAAAATGAGGTTTTCTGTTTCCGTGTTTTTATCCATCAGGAAAGCGAGATAAGCAAGGTAATATTTTGATTCTGCGCCAATTGCTGTATTTGTCAGCTTCTCCGTTATTGAAAATTCCCTTTGTGCACCATTCAGGTCATCCATGGCAAAAAAGCTATGTGCGAGGATGAAGTGCGCATCGATAATAGATTCTGATGAAACAGTCTCGGTTTGCAGTACTTTCCGGGCTGATTCCCCGGCCTGCCTGTAGTTCCCCAGGAGGTAATTACACTGCATCTGTCCGATAAGGGCAGTCAGGCGATTGTTCTTGTTTCCGGCGATCTCTTCTAATTGCGCATAGTATCCCACGGCTTCTTCATAATTACCCATGCTGTAGTCCAAAGCTGAAGCTTTCAATAAGGCATTCTCAGTAAACCTGGAATTGGGCAGGGCGATCACCTTACGCAAAGCCGAGAGTGTCCTGTTGGTATCATCTTCCCTGCTCAGGCATTCAGCCATGTAGAAGTTAGCGTTGGGGGCAAAATAACCCTGTGGATATTTCCTGATATAATTATCAAAAGCGACAATGGCATCCCCACAGCGGTTTTCCATATAAATATTTTCCGCTGCAATATAGGTGATGGAATCCTGTTCATTCGTGGATACATCTGCAAATGAAAGGCTGTTGGCATAAGCATAATACTCATCAACCTTGTTGATATCCACATAGATATTCCTGAGGCTGGCCAGCGCTTCCTTTGATTCCTGTGTTCCCGGATATTGTTTGATGACCTGTTTGAAAACCTTTATCCCCTGATCAAACTGGTCCATGCCATAATAAACCAGGCCACTTTTAAGCATTGACTTGACGGCATAAATGCTTTTTGGATGTTCCTTGACTACCTTACTGAAATAAGTAAGCGCTTGCTGGTTCTTGTTGAGGATCAGATAGGTTGTGGCAATTTCATATTTGGCGTCGTCCGCAAGTGGGGAACTGGGAAAGCTGCTGATCAGTTGGTTTAATGTCCGGATCTTGTCATTGAATTTGCCCTGTGCACTTTCAGCTCTTGCTTTCTGGCTGAGTGCATAATCCACATCCACTTTATTCATCCTGATGGCTTCGTTATAAAAGCGAATGGCCTGGGGATAGTTTTTATTGATGAGGTAGGCATCACCAAGCCTGATAAGGGCATCGTTGATGACTTTGGGATCAGTGTTGCGCTTGTTGTTCAGGAGTTTTTCCCAGTAAAAGATGGCATTCTCATAGTGCTTACGCTTGAAATAAGTATATCCCAGGTTATATAAGGCTACCGGATAAAGTGTTGCTTCCCTCGCATTGGCTTTGCCTATAAAATTTTTATAGTATTTGATTGCACCCCAGTAATTTTTTGTTCTGTAGAATGACTCCCCGATCCAGAAATTGCTTTCCAGGTTGATCTGCGCATCATACGTGTAATTCTGAGATTCTTTGAATAACTCAATGGCTTCTTCATATTGCTTCTGGTTGAAGAACTCCACACCCCTGAAAAATAATATTTTTTGATATGCGGTATTAAGCGCCTTGTTCCTGCTTTTGATCTTGCGAATAGACTCCAGGGCTTCCTTATAGTTTTTCGTGGAAAGATAGAGATTGGCAAGGTACTGGTAGGCTTCGTTGATCCTGGGAGAATCCGGATATTGCCGGATATAGTCCTCCAGGTTCTTGATGGCAGAATTGTAAGGATCCTGGCTGATCTCCATGCTCAGTTTAGCATAGTTGAAAAGCGCATCTTCAGCCACCTGTTCATCAAAGTCATATTTTGAGGCAGCGGCAAAGGCATTGGATGCAAACTTCTTCTGCCCTGTCTCCAGGTAAGCATATCCAAGATGGTAATAGGCATTCTGGGCCAGTGCATCATCCTCCCCCGTCACCTGCTGAAAAAAGCTAATTGCTTCAGCATATAACCCATTCTTAAAATAGGTGAACCCCAGTTCATAATTACCCTCCCTGTCCATCGACCTTCTGGATGATCGCCCGTAAGTTTCCAGGTAGGGCAGGGCTTCATCGTATTGCGCTAATTGGTAATAGGAATCTCCAATGATCAGGGCCAACTCATTCTTGTCTTTACTGGAAGCAGATTTATACAGTGGCATGGCATCAGAGATCACCCGCTCATATTCCCCTTGCTGATGATAAATATGTGCCAGATAATAAGGGATGAGCTTGCTGTAAGCCCGGATATGTTTGATCTTGTCAAAGTACTCGAGCGCGGTCTTGTAGTCACCTTCAGTATAAGCGATATGTGCATAATAGAATATGGCATCATTGGCATACCTGGATTCTTTCCCCAGCAATTTGCGAAACTCAGTCTTTGCTTTGTTGTATTCCTTCTTTTTATAGAAACAAAAGCCTCTTTTGAAGTAATATTCTGATTTTTCAGTTTGTGTAAGACTGCTCAGGTCGACTTTTTTAAATGACTTGAGGGCATTCGCATAATTGGCTTTTTTAAATTGGTATCTGCCCAGTTGAAAATAAGCCAGCTGAGCATTTGCACTTTCAGGATAATCATCAATAAATGCCTGTAACTTGTATTCCGCATCGGCATTCTCCAACTCAAGCGCACAAACGGCAGCATAAAACCTGGCATTGATTTGCATTAGTGAATTCGGGTCCTGTACTTTTTCAATAACTTCAACAAATGCATCCTGGGCTGCACCATATTTTTCGATTTCGTACAATTCAAGGCCCGTTCTGTACCTTGCCTCCGGTAGCTCATAAATGGCTGTTTGCTGTCCGAAAGAAATGCTTATTGAAAGCCATAAAACGAAAATGGTATTCAATAAGATGAATAAGTTCCTATTCATAC
This sequence comes from Bacteroidales bacterium, assembly GCA_030618905.1. Classification (GTDB taxonomy): domain Bacteria; phylum Bacteroidota; class Bacteroidia; order Bacteroidales; family B18-G4; genus JAUWGC01. The sequence continues at coordinate 8,873 of JAUXCL010000025.1, forward strand.
TTATATATTTGGAATAAGCGACAAAATTATCAATTAGAGTAGCTGATGTGCCAAAGGTGTGGTTTACTTTTCAACATGAATTCTGTTAAGAACTAAACGCATGCCAGGTTGAATTATTTTGCCTGCAAAAAATAAAAAGATCCCCCGAAGAGGATCTTTTTTATCAACTGCAATTCTGTAAGCAGGATTCTGTATCCGCCTGAGGCGGATTTCTATCATTTATCTGGGAACCCGGTCACCCGGATCCTCTAGCAACCTACCCATCACGGATTTGAGCGAGCAACTCTTCAAAGGATCAGAGATCCTTATCCGTGACATATTTGGTTTTGCAACCCATAAGGTTTACCCCACTGCCATGTCACCACGGCAGCGCGTGAGCTCTTACCTCACATTTTCACCCTTATCCAGCCTGAGGCCGGACGGTTATTTTCTGTGGCACTTGCTGTTCTCCCGCCTGGGCGGGAGACCTTCCCGTTAGGAAGTATGGCGCTCTGTGTTGTCCCGACTTTCCTTCCAGCCTGAGGCCGGACGATAGAACGAATTGCAGTATGCAGGTGCAAAGTTAGCAAAAACTCGTTAATTTTATACTTCAAAACTTAAGAAATGAATACGCAAATATTTCAGGTAGACGCATTTACTGATAAGGTGTTTGGTGGAAATCCTGCTGCAGTATGCCCGCTGGATACCTGGATTGATGAGCAGGTCATGCAAGACAGTTATCCAGAAGGAGAGGGGAGCTTATCTGTGAGTTGAAAGGCAAAAGGGTATTGATCAGCGGCAACGCTGTATTGTATATGCAGGGCGCAATCCATTTATAAAAAATCACTACTTGCTATAATGGGCCTAAGGAACCCTTTAAATGGGTGCCCTGCTTTTTTTACTGAACTTTTCCACATCTTTAGGTAGAGTTTTATTTAGAATTTCTATTTTTGCCATATGTCTTCAGACAAATACCGATCGGTTAAAGAAAGTATCCAGCTGTTCTTGCCTCCGGTTGTGGGTTTTTCCTTTATCCATCTTATAAATTTGATGATAAAGTATGGCATTTCTTTCAGGTATATCCTGCGTACTCTGGCTATTCTGATCGTCTGTATTATTGGTATTCCCTTCAGGATTTATGAGCACTGGAGATACAAGAAAAAGATAGAGAATTTTCCTCTGGTTGATACGCCCATATTTATAATAGGTCATTGGCGAAGTGGCACAACCCATCTTCACAATATCATCTGCCAGGATCCCAAGATGGGATATGTGACAACCTTTCAAAGTGTATTCCCTGAAAATGTTTTCCCCGGATTTGGCAGATGGCTCTTTAAATCTTTTATGAAGCTGTTGATCCCGACCTCAAGGAAAGGTGACAACGTGAAGCTCGGCGTTGAGTATCCTCAGGAAGAAGAATTTGTGCTTGGAAGAAATCACCACAATAGTTTTTATGATATGTGGTATTTCCCGAGGAAGACAATGTATTTTTTTGATAAGTATCTTCTGGGTAAAGATGCAACAGCAAAGTCTAAGGCCAATTTTCGAAATGACTATTACCGGATGATCAGGAAAGCGATGATCAACCTTAACAGAACCTGGTTCATTTCAAAAAACCCGCCCAATACAGCCAGGATACCTGCACTTCTGGAAATTTTCCCAAATGCGAAATTCATACATATTTACAGGAACCCGGTCATGGTACTTTTGTCAACCCGTCATTTCTTTTCCAAAATCATGCCCCCGCTTCAAATGCACACGATCAGTGATGATAAGCGGAATGACATGATCTATGATCTTTACAGGAAGACCATGGAGAGTTATTTTGAACATAAAGATCTTATCCCTGAACAAAACCTGGTTGAAGTTAGGTTCGAAGAGTTTGATCAGGACCAGATGGGGACCATTAAAAGGGTGTATGAAGAACTTGGGATTCCTGGTTTTGAGAAATCAAGGGAAACATTTGAGGTGTACGCAGAATCCAAAAAGGGTTATAAAAAGAATACCTATAAAGTAAACAGGAAACTATTCGAGGAGATCCAGGAGAATTGCAGTTTTAGCATGGAAAAACTGAATTACGATATTCCTTCCAATGTAGAGGTGACAGATGATTAGCCTTCTTTATAAAATGGCAGCTTAACCACTTCAGCCTTCAGTAGCTTATTTCTGATTTTGATAAATACTTCCGAACCAAATTTGGCATGGCCAACATTAATATATCCCATGCCGATGGGTTTTTTCATCGAAGGCGACATGGTTCCGGAGGTAACCTCACCAACCTGCTTTCCCTTAGCATCACAAATTTCATAATGCTGTCGGGCGATGCCTTTGTCGATCATGACAAAACCCCTTAACCTGCGTGTGACACCTTCTTCTTTTTGCTTAAGCAGGTATTCCCGGTCGATGAAATCATTTTCATCTACAAACTTTGTGATCCAGCCCAAACCGGCTTCAATGGGGGAGGTGCTCATGTCGATATCATTGCCATAAAGACAAAAACCCATTTCTAACCTGAGGGTATCGCGTGCTGCAAGTCCGATAGGCTTAATGCCATATTCTGAGCCGGCTTCCAAAACAGCTTTATAAATTTGCTCAGCATTTTCATTGGCCATATAGATCTCACATCCGCCTGAACCTGTATAACCCGTTGTTGAAAAGATGACATCCTTTACACCGGCAAATTCAATTTTCTGAAAAGTATAGTACTCCATATCCACAACATTGGCTTCGCAGAGCTTTTGCATGGCTTTCAGTGCCAGGGGACCCTGCACGGCCAATTGCGCAATTTCATCAGATGCATTATACAGTTCCGCACCCTTGGTATTTTGTTCCTGGCACCATTGCCAGTCCTTATCAATATTGGCTGCATTAACGACAAGAAGGTAGCGTACTTCATCAATCCGGTACACCAGCAGGTCATCAACTATTCCCCCTTTGCCATTGGGAAAGCAAGTGTATTGTACCTTGCCATCACTCAGTTTGGCTACATCATTGGTTGTTACCCGCTGAACGAACTCAAAGGCATTAGGGCCTTTTACCCAGAACTCACCCATATGCGACACATCAAATACGCCTAATTTCTTTCTGACCGTTTCATGTTCAATATTGATTCCTTCAAACTGAACAGGCATATTATAACCTGCGAAAGCGACAATTTTGGCTCCCATGGCCTCATGCATATTCGTAAATGCGGTGTTTTTCATATGGATAATGTTTAAATAGATTTTAACGAGGAACAAAAGTAAAAAATCTCCCGATATGAATCGATGATCAATCCTATTTTTCTTGTTATCTTTGACATTCAATTCCTTCAGAATATGAAGATCATACCCACCGTCAATACCCCTCGCTGGATCATCCTGATGATCGATATGCTCATTGTGGTTTGTTCGGTGATCCTGGCCTACCTGCTCAGGTTTAATTTCCATATTCCTGAGGTTGAGATGGTCATGCTGCCTGCTGTATTGGCTTATATCTTTATCGTGCGTCTTATTTCATTCCTGATTGCCAAGACCTATGCCGGTATCGTTAGGTATACAAGTACTGAAGATGTTGTCAGGATATTTGTGGTGGTCTTTATGGGAAGCATATTTTTTGCCATAACCAACCTGATTACCTATTTTTTCATCAATGAGACCTTCTTCATTCCTTTTTCCATTATCATTATCGACCTGATTGCAACGACCATGACCTTATCTGTATTCAGGATGATCGTTAAAGTTGCTTACCTGGAATTTCTCAGCCCTTCAAGCATTCCTGTCAATGTGATCATCTTTGGTGCCGGGGAAGCAGGGATCATTACCAAGAACGCACTGAACCGTGACTCGGTCACAAAATATAAGGTGGTTGCGTTTTTAGATGATAATCCCCAGAAGGTTGGTAAGAAATTAGAAGGCATTACCATTTATGGGCCCGGTAAATTGGATGAACTGATCCGCTCCTTTACCATTGACAATGTCATCATCTCCACGCAGAACCTTCGTGCAGACCGGAAACAGAAGATCATTGAGAAATGTATGACACATAACATCAAGGTGCTGAATGTGCCGCCTGTCTCAAACTGGATCAATGGCGAGCTGAGTTATAACCAGATCAGGAAGATCAGGATCGAGGATTTGCTGGGCAGGGATATCATCAGGTTGGATGAAGCCATGATCAGCAAGCAATTGATTGGAAAAAATATTTTGATTACCGGTGCAAGCGGTTCTATCGGCAGTGAAATCGTCAGGCAGGTTGGGAATTTTGCGATTAAGAAACTGATCCTGATCGACCAGGCTGAAAGCCCGCTCTTCCATCTTGATCTGGAGCTGATTGAAAGGTTCCAGAACAGGGACTTTGAGATCATTGTAGCGGATATCTGTAACCAATCCAGGATGGATGCTATCTTCAGGCAATACAGCCCTGATGTGGTATACCATGCCGCAGCATATAAGCACGTCCCGATGATGGAGGAAAATGTCGCTGAAGCAGTGAAAACCAATATTGAAGGGACCAAAGTTTTGGCTGATCTTTCCGTTAAATACAATGTCGGCCGCTTCATCATGATCTCCACAGATAAAGCGGTGAATCCCACCAGTGTAATGGGTGCATCCAAGCGCATTGCAGAGATCTATGCCCAGGCCATGAACCAGAAGAATGGCACCGGGTTTATCACCACCAGGTTTGGTAATGTGCTGGGATCTAATGGTTCCGTGATTCTCCTTTTCCGTGAACAAATAGAAAAGGGAGGCCCAGTTACGGTTACACATCCGGATATTACGCGGTACTTCATGACCATCCCGGAGTCATGCCAGCTTGTGCTCGAAGCCGGAGCGATGGGTAATGGTGGTGAGATCTATATTTTTGATATGGGCAAGTCCATTAAGATCGTTGACCTTGCCAAGAAGATGATCCGGCTTTCCGGCCTGACACTTGGGAAGGATATCCAGATCAAATTCACAGGCCTTCGTCCCGGTGAGAAGCTGTATGAAGAATTATTAAATGACCAGGAAAATACCATCCCTACGCATCATCCGCAAATTATGGTTGCCCGGGTAAAAGAATATGACTTCGGGGAGATTGATAAAAAGATCAGGCAGCTTATCGAACTGTTAAACCAACAAAATGATATGGAGATTGTTAAAAAGATGAAGTCCATCCTGCCTGAGTTCATCAGTCAGAACTCTGTTTTCGAAAAGCTGGACTTGCAAGGCTAAATCACATGATGAAGAAAATCCTTATTTCCATTATATTATTTTTTACCCTGCAATCCATGTTTGGGGCTTATATATTAATCCCAATGGATGATGCACAGAAAAATCACCTGAAGGCTTATGGTATTTCCTACTGGGTACTGCAACAGGGGATTGAAGTCAGCTGGCTGCTGAACTACCGTGGAGGTAGTTTTATGTGTTTTCACCATCAACTGATTGAAAATGAGTGTGTTATCCGGGGAGTAACATACCAGGTTATCGCTGATGTACAGGCTGCCTCCATCCTCCAGGAGATGTCTGATGCCCAGGTGAACATGGAAGAGATTAAATTGCATAAGCCACCCCGGATAGCGGTGTATTCTCCAAAAAACAAGCAGCCCTGGGATGATGCGGTGACCCTGGTGCTGACCTATGCTGAAATACCTTATGATGTAGTTTATGATGAGGAGGTACTGGATGGCATGCTTCCGCTTTACGATTGGCTGCATTTGCACCATGAAGATTTTACCGGGCAGTATGGAAAGTTCTGGGCCAGGTACAAGGATTTCCAATGGTACAGGGAGAATCAACGGGCTGCAGAAGAAACAGCGAAGAATCTTGGTTTTGACAAGGTTTCTCAATGCAAGCTGGCAGTGGTTAAGAAAATCAGGGATTTCGTTACGGGAGGGGGCTATCTGTTTGCCATGTGTTCCGCCTGCGACAGCTATGATGTGGCCCTGGCAGCAAATGGTGTCGATATTTGCGATATCATGTTTGATGGCGACCCCATGGACCCCAATGCACAGGGGAAACTGAACTATGCCAATTGCTTCGCATTTACCGACTTCGCAATCAGCACCAGTCCTTATGAATATGAGATCAGTACCATAGATGCCACCCAGCAGCATTCCCGGAAGGTAAGAGAGGAGCAAGACTATTTTACCCTGTTTGAGTTCTCTGCAAAATGGGATCCTGTGCCCACGATGTTATGCCAGAGCCATGAAGTGATCATCAAAGGTTTTATGGGTCAGACGACCGGGTTTATAAAGGATTACATCAAGCCCAACGTACTGATCATGGGAGAGAACAAGGCATTCAATGAGGCAAAGTATATTCACGGAGAGTTTGGCAAGGGTACCTGGACCTTTTACAGTGGCCATGATCCGGAGGATTATCATCACTATGTAGGTGATCCGCAAACCGACCTTGACCTGTATCCAAATTCAACCGGTTACAGGCTGATTTTGAACAATGTTTTATTTCCGGCAGCCAAGAAAAAGAAGCAGAAGACGTAAGTCGGTTGTCAGTTGTCAGTTGTCGGTTGTCGGTTGTCAGTTGTTGGTGTGTCCTTTTTTGGCATTGACTTATCATTTTGAATTGCAAAGAGACAGGTTTATCCAATTCTATATATTTCCATAATCTCCTTTAATATTGCCTTGAAGTCAATCCTTAGATCTATTAATTTTCCCGATTGGAGATCAAACACCCAGCCATGTACCTTAATCTTACGGTCGTTATAGGCTTTCTGCACACTTGTTGTTTTTAGCACATTTACACACTGTTCCTGAACATTCAGCTCAATCAATCGTTTGTATTGTTCTTCTTCATTGTCTATCTGATCCAATTCAGTCTTATGTAAACGATAAACATCCCTGATGTTTCTCAACCATGGATTGAGGATGCCCATATCGGAGGACTGCATTGCCGCTTGTACTCCACCACAATAATAGTGTCCGCATACGATAATATGATTCACCTTCAGATGTTCAACAGCGAAATTAATTATCGACATTGCGCTTAAATCGGTATTGAGCACTAAATTGGCGATGTTTCTATGCACAAATACTTCTCCTGGTTTTATGCCCATCATAGTCTCAGGTGGAACCCTGCTGTCGGAACATCCTATATAAAGATATTCAGGGGCTTGTCCTTTGGATAGATTTTCAAAATAATTTGCGTCAAGTGCCAATTGTTCTGAGACCCACTCCTTGTTATTCTTAAAAAATTGATCAGGTTCCATTCTTTATTTTTTTAATTGAATTTTTTATTTACAGTACATGAATAAAAAAAATATGATCTTATGCCAATTATGGGAAGTGTTTGACCTATGGCGCTATGAATAGTCGTCGTTTGTGAAGTATGTTTTTGTCTGGTTACACCAGACTTGAAACGGACTGTAAATGCTGATGTTACTTCTTTCACGGCAATTATTTTTGAGCGCGGGTTACCACACGTTAATTCTAATATTAATCATAATGAAATCTGCATTTTGCAATTAGTATTTCATCCTCTTTCACTTGATATATTAGTCTGTGTTCCCCATCAATCCTACGAGACCAGAATCCTCTGTATTTATATTTTAACGGTTCTGGTTTACCAATTCCAGTGAAGGGGTTTCGAGAGATATCTTTTAGCAAATCATTTATCCTCTTCATATTTTTCTTGTTGGCCTTTTGCCAATACAAGTAGTCTTCCCAGGATTCATCTACGAACGTATATTTCATTATTCAACGAGGTCTTTTGGAAATGATGAACCTTTTCTCAATTTGTCAATTGCAGAATCAAGTCTCATTTCATTAGTTTTAGATGATAATTCATGTTGAGTAGCACGTAATGAGTTGTATTCATCTAAAGAAATTATAACTACTCCGGAATCTTTGCCTCGATTAATAATCAAAGTTTCAAAATTATCAGTCACCCTGTCAAGATATCTTTTAATATCTTTTCGGAAATCAGAAATTGTTGTTGTAAGCATTTTTTAAGAGTTTAGTACAATATAAAGTACAAATATATGTACAAAAGATCAAAATTCAAAATTTGTCTGGGATTTTTTTGGATTTATTCTAAAAATGGGTGGTAATGGCCGCGGCTATGCCGCGTCTCGCCTGAGGCGAGATGTGGTATAGCCGCTGTTATAAGCTGAGCGAACATTATTCTATTTCTTTTTCATTACTCTTATAACCAATTCTTTTCCTGTTCTCCTTGTTAATTTGAGCTTGTTTTTCTTTCTCTAACTGTTTCAAATATTCAAATATTACAAGGATAGTATTGTCATGTTTTGCAA
>JAUXCL010000113.1 GCA_030618905.1 Bacteroidales bacterium
ATGATGATCATGCCATAGCGCCAGGTATTGCGCTTATTGATAAACCATCTTTTTTCGCGCTGGAATTGATTGCATTTTTTCATTTGGTTTGGGATTGGAATGGTGATACAAATCTAACAAAAATCAATCAGAGAACTTCTATATATGTAGACTGGATTGAAAGGGATATAGTTGCATTAAATTTGAGAAATCCAGTGATCTTTTTTTGTCTCTCGTACCCACCCCCTGGCCTGGTGCTCCTGTATAGGTTTGTCAGGCATGCACCCCCTCCCTGCTGGCAGGGAGGGGGACGGGGGGTGGGTAAAAGAAAATGCACAATGCTTACTTTTTTTCCCAATCTCTTGTCTATTTCAAAATAATTTCCGTTCTTTGCACTCCGTTTTTGGAAAGTAATCCCGAAAAGTATCAGAAGATGTCAAGAATTTGTGAAATAACCGGCAAGAAAGTGATGGTGGGAAACAAGGTTTCTCATTCAAACATAAAAACCAGGAGAAAGTTCTATCCGAACTTGCAAACCAAGAGATTTTATATCCCTGAAGAGGACAAATGGATTACCCTGAAGGTATCTGCCAATGGGCTCAGGACCATCAACAAAAAGGGCGTTTATGCTGCCATCAAGGAAGCCCGGGAAAAAGGATTTCTGAATAAGTAAGGTAAATCTATAGATATAATTCATGAAAAGCTGCTGTATGTGCATACAGTGGCTTTTTTGTTTGCCCCATTCTCCATCTGTTGAAAATAATTTTTAAATGCTTTCGTTTAAATACTTTGAATATATTTACCATAGTTATACAATTATATAATGCACCAACTTCGCCTCATAATCATGCTGATAAGCATCGTGTTTCCTGGCATGCACCTGTGTGCGCAGGAATATGAAAGACCGGACCTGGTGCAATTCTCCGGAATGATCGTTACTGCCGACAGCCTGACTCCAATACCTTATGCACATATCGTGGTCAAACATGGCTATCGGGGGACGGTCAGTGATTATAATGGCTTTTTCTCTTTTGTCGCCCGGCAAAATGACACGATTATCTTCTCTGCCATCGGCTTTAAAAAACAATATTTTATTGTACCCGATACAATTTCCAACAATCGTTATTCCCTGATCCAGGTGATGGCCAATGATACCATCTACCTCTCGGAAACGGTCATTTACCCCTGGCCGACCAAAGCACAGTTTAAGGAGGCATTCTTGAACCTGGACATTCCGGATGACGATATAGCCATCGCCAGGAAAAACCTAAGCCAGACTGACCTGATGCGGCGCAGCCTTGTTATGCAGTCGGATGGCAGATTGAATTATGATTATTATGTGACGGAACAAACACAAAAACTATACTATAACGGGCAAACACAGCCGATTACCATATTAAACCCCTTCGCCTGGGCAGAGTTTATCAAATCCTGGAAGGACGGGAAATTTAAACGAAAAGAATACCAATAAATCTTAACTTAGCAAAGCAAACCAAGACCCTGATACGTGACCCAAAGGCTTCCTCAAATACTCATCTTTACTATATTTTTCCTTATTCCGTTCCTGGGTTTTGGACAAGAAAAAGCCAGTATTTACGGCAGGGTCACCGATGATAAAGGCAAAGCGGTAGAGTTTGCAAATCTTTCGGTCATTGGCTATTCAGGAGGTACTTCAACAGGTGAAGATGGGGCGTACCAGATCATCGTCCCGGCCAATAAGGAACTCACCCTGATCATTTCCCATATCAGCTATGTACAACAACAATTTCTTGTTAACCTCAGCAAAGGCCAGGAAAGAGAATTGAACATCACCCTTAAAGCTGCCACTACTGATTTGGAAGGTGTTGAGGTTATCGACAAGCATATACGAAACACCAGTTTTACCCGCCTTGATCCGAAGATAGCTACCAGGATCCCCTCCCTGTCAGGTGGGGTTGAAGAAATGATCAAGACCATGCCCGGGGTATCTTCAAGTAATGAGTTAAGCTCCCAGTACTCCGTCAGGGGCGGCAACTACGACGAAAACCTCATTTATGTGAATGGCATAGAGATCTACCGGCCTTTCCTGATCAGGGCAGGACGGCAGGAAGGCCTGAGCTTTGTTAATTCCGACCTGGCCTCATCCATATCCTTCTCTGCAGGTGGCTTCGAAGCCAAATACGGCGACCGCATGTCATCAGTCCTTGACATCCAATATAAAAAACCAACTTCTTTTGGCGGTTCAGTCAACCTGAGTTTCCTGGGGGCCATGGCCCATGTTGAAGGCCTTAGTAAGAACCAACGTTTCAGCTACCTGGTGGGTGCACGTTATAAAACCAATCAGTATTTTCTCAAAGGACTGCAAACAGTAGGGGATTATAAACCCCAGTTTGGCGATGTGCAGGGATTATTTGCCTATAAGATCAACAAGAAATGGGATATCTCTTTCCTGGGCTATTACTCGTTGAACTCCTATAAGATGGTTCCGGAAAGCAGGGAAACGGTGTTCGGTACCATTAACCAGGCCTATAAACTGAAAATATATTTTGAAGGCCAGGAAGTTGACCGCTTTGACAGCTATATGGGCGCCGTAACCGCAGGCTTTCGGCCTAATAATCACCTGGACCTGAAGTTTATCGCCTCAGTCTTTGGAACTGTGGAAACGGAAACTTATGATCTGCTGGGACAGTACTGGATAGGCCGGGTAGAAACCGATTTTGGCAGTGAACAGTATGGTGAAGTGGTGCAGGTACAGGGAGTAGGGTCATTCCTTGACCACAGCAGGAATTACCTTAAAGGATTGTTTTTGAGTCTGCAGCATCAGGGGGCTTATGCCCGGGGAAATAAGATCCTGAAATGGGGTATTAACCTGCAACGCGAAATATTTGATGATAAACTGAATGAATGGGAGTTACTTGATTCGGCAGGTTATACCTTGCCTTATCCAACAAACTATGTTGGAGATACTACGCCCCGGCCGGCAGCTTCACTGGAAATGTATCAATACGTGCATACTCCGCTTACCCATCTTGCTTCCACCCGGATCATGTCCTATGTACAGAACACCTGGGACCTGCGCCTGAAAAATGAAGCTTCACTGATCCTTACTGCCGGCATCAGAACAAACTTTTCCTCCTTGAATAATCAGTTCCTGCTCAGTCCCAGGGCCTCATTGGCCTATAAACCGGTGTGGAAGAGAGATGTTTTGTTCAGGTTTTCCACCGGCTATTACTTTCAACCTCCATTGTACAGGGAACTGCGTGATCCTTATGGGGTAGTCAATACAGATGTAAAAGCACAAAGATCCATACATTTTGTGCTGGGTATGGACCTCAATTTTAAAGCATGGAAGCGGCCATTCAAGTTTGTCACAGAGGCCTATTACAAGAAACTGAATAACTTAAACCCATACGAGATCGACAATGTCAGGATACGCTACGCAGCCAAAAACAATGCGAGAGGTTACGCATACGGAATCGATTTCAAGATCAATGGAGAGTTCATCAAAGGGGTTGAATCCTGGGTCAGCGTGTCATTCCTTAAGACCATGGAAGACCTTCAGGATGATTATTATTACCGGTATTATAATGAAAGTGGTGAGGAGATCAAACATGGGGTCCAGGATAAAACGGCTGTCGACAGTACAATATATTATCCCGGGTTTATTCCCCGTCCGACAGATCAGCGATTTAACTTTGCCCTTTTCTTCCAGGACTACCTGCCGACCAATCCAACCTATAAGATGTATATCAAAATGTTGTTTTCCACTCCCCTGCCCCTTGGGCCACCCGACACCCATCGTTATGCCGATACCTTACGATATCATACCTCTTATAAAAGGGTTGACCTTGGCTTTGCCAAACAATTGATCGGTGGATATTCCTCCTTCGGGCCTAAAAATCCTCTGAAGTACTTTAAGACGATGTGGATCAGCCTGGAAATCTTTAATCTTTTCCAGATCAGGAATACTATTTCCTATCTCTGGGTCAGGGATGTCAATGGCCGGCAATATGCTGTGCCCAATTATCTCACCCCAAGGCAGATCAACCTGAAGTTGGTCGCCACCTTTTAACAAAATTCCGCATTAAGGCCACGGGGCTTTTTTTATGCTAATTAAAAGATAAAATCGATTCCCTGATGATCTCCAGGGCTTCAAACAATTGCTCTTCACTGATCACCAGAGGAGGTGCAAACCGGATGATATGGTCATGAGTGGGTTTGGCCAGTAAGCCATTGTCCTTCATTTTCACACAAACATCCCATGCAGTATTACCATCCTTCGGTTTTATCATTATGGCATTTAACAATCCTTTACCCCTGACCAGCTCTATCATGTCTGAATCAATCTTTTTCAATTCTTCACGGAAGATCTGACCCAGTTTTTCCGCATTTTCGGCGAGCTTTTCATCATTGATCACTTCAAGTGCGGTAATGGCAACTTTGGCCGCAATGGGATTGCCTCCAAAAGTAGAACCATGCTGGCCCGGTTTAATGCAAAGCATGATATCATCATTGGCAAGCACAGCAGATACCGGGTAAACACCTCCGGAAAGGGCTTTTCCAAGGATCAGCATATCCGGTTTGACACCTTCATGATCACAGGCTAATAATTTACCTGTCCTGGCTATACCGGTCTGAACCTCATCCGCGATAAAAAGTACATTTTTTGACTTGCAAAGCTTAAACGCTGCTGTCAAGTAACCCTCATCCGGAACAAATACGCCGGCTTCTCCCTGGATGGGCTCTACCAGAAATCCGGCTACATCAGGATCTTCAAGTGCTTTTTCCAGTGCTGGTATATCATTATAAGGAATAGTCACAAATCCAGGGGTGAAAGGGCCGAAGCCTTCAGTGGCATCCGGATCGGTTGACATCGATACGATGGTGATGGTCCTCCCATGGAAATTGTTTTCACAAACGATAATTTTGGCTTCATTTTCGGCTATGCCCTTCTTTTCATAAGCCCATTTCCGGCAAATTTTCAGGGCCGTCTCAACACCCTCTGCTCCTGTATTCATGGGAAGCACCTTGTCGAAACCAAAATATTCACCCATGTATTTTTCATATACGCCCAGTGTATCATTATAAAAAGCCCTTGATGTCAGAGTCAGTGTCTTCGCCTGGTCTATTAATGCATTCACAATCCTTGGATGGCAGTGCCCCTGGTTAACTGCAGAATATGCAGACAGAAAGTCAAAATAGATCTTGCCTTCCACATCCCATACATGCACACCTTCTCCTTTAGAAAGCACAACCGGTAATGGGTGGTAATTGTGAGCTCCATACTGATCCTCCAGTTTTATGGCCAGATCAGAGGTCATTTGCTCAGTTTTATCTATAAACATAATTCGATTTTTTTTGAGGTAGTTTATTGCAAAAGTATAATATTTAAGCCAATAAAACTTCAGGGTACTAAAGCAGGTATCGGAAAGGCAAAAACATCCATTCAATTAACTTTTGTATAAAAGGTCTTCGCTTCCAGTCCTCGTAATTGAAAGGTTCGCAATTCATCAGCGTATTGTTGATATGTATTTTAAACTGATCGAGGATGTCGGGTTCTTCTCCAATCAACAGCAATTCGTGTTGATACCGGAAACTGCGATAATCAAAATTTGCTGAACCTATGCAAAACAGCTTGTAATCAACAAGCATGATCTTCGCATGAAGGTTGTGCGGAAGATAATACCATATTTTGATATTATTCCTGTGGAGATGGCCCAGGTACTTGTTACGAATGACGTCAACCAGGCCCACGTCAGAATGCTTGGGCAGTATGACATTCACTTCAACATTACGGTTAGCCGCATCCATCATGGCTTTACGCAATAAGAAACTGGGCAGGAAATAAGGGGTTTCAATAAACACTTTTTCCTCTGCAGATTTGAATAACTGTTCATACCTTTTCTTAATCCGCTGCCTGGTTATAGAAGGCACATCCCGAATGATCTCAAAGTCATTATATTTGATAAGCCGGGTAAAATAAGGTTTGTTGAAAACATATTTATTGTAAAGCCGAAAATCTTCAGAAAACACCTCCTTGAATTTCTCTGTCAGCCCGCCCTGAATTCTCAACATACTTTCTCTCCAGTTCAAGGAATGGCCTGCAATATTTGCTGATCCAAAGTAGGTGATAGAATTATCGATAATCATCATCTTTCGATGATTGCGGCGATGGTTCTTAGTGAAAAAATCGATGAAAAATTTAATCTTCTTGAAAAAACGGACTTCGGCACCGTGCTGGATCATCTCTGTAAAGAAGGATAATGAGACGGCTGTCCCCCAGGAGTCAATCAGCAGTTTGATTTTTACACCTTCTTTTGCTTTTTTGGTAAGTGCATTCCGGAATCGTTCACCAATACTGCCACTGCCAAACTTATAGGTCTCCACATAAATAAACTCCCTGGCTTGTTCAATATCCTCAAGCATGGCATTATAAAACTTCCAGGGATCGCTGTATAACTTATATGCCGATGTTGAGTTTGACATCAGGAATATTTTGAGTGCTTATAATCTTTTAAATAATTTCATCAATTCATCTTTCTTCCTGAAAGAAACAGGCACCCTGGTCTCATCCTTCATCACCAGGTAGCCACCATCCGCTTTCTCAAATCTTTTGATATAAGAAAGATTGATCAGGTGCGACTGATGGACCCTGAAAAAACTATACCCGTGCAGCAATTCATCAAATTCTTTAAGGGTTTTGGAAACAACGATCTTCTCCCCGTCGCTGGTGAAAAAGTGGGTGTAATTCTTATCTGACTGACAACGGATGATATCGTATAAATTGACTATATGGATATTGCTGGTCGTCTTAAGGACAATTTTTTTATCCCGGTTAGACAGATGATCGACATTATCAAATAGAGTCTGAATTTTCAGGGTCAGGTCATCATTTTTCATTTTCAGCTGTGTTTTCTGAATGGCACTAATCAGCTCATCCGGGTCGATCGGTTTCAATAAGTAATCAAGTGCGCTGAATTTGAAAGCCCTTATCGCATACTCTTCGTATGCTGTGATAAAGATGACTTGAAACCTGATGTTTAGAAATTTTCTAAGCAGGTCAAACCCTGTTCCGTCCGGCATTTTGATGTCAAGTAAAATAAGGTCGGGATTGTATTTCTTTATGGCATCATAACCTGACTGAACATCAAATGCATCGGCAACCACCTCTACATCCTTACAATAAACGCCAAGCATTTCAGTGATGGTTTCCCTGGCCTTGCTTTCATCATCAATGACGATCGTTCTAATCATAATGATTTGGTTTAATTCTCGGCAAAGATTACAAAATAAGTGTTAAAAATAAACATTTGCATATAAATATTATGCATTCTAAATGGGAATCCTGATGCTCACCCGGGTACCGGATGCTTCATCACCCTCAAACAAATCATCTATTTCTACCCGTATATCATTGTCCGTGATCTTATTCATGAGATTGATTCTCTGTTGAATAATGGCCATCCCAAATGATTTGGGCTTATCTGTTCGTTTTGCATTGATCCTTGCAGATGCCTCCCGGCCAATGCCATCATCGATAACTTCAAACAGGATACTGTGATCGTTAGCAGACAGTATTATTTCAAGATTTCCTTTTGTGGGCTTATATTGGATACCGTGCTCAATTGCATTTTCAATAAAAGGCTGGGCCAATAAAGG
>JAUXCL010000144.1 GCA_030618905.1 Bacteroidales bacterium
ATTGATGTTCGTGCAGATTTTTATGTCGAGCTTACTTCAGAGGATGAGATCTTAACATTAATTCACGGGCAACTGAAAGATCACCCGGACTTCCTTATAATGGGAGGGGGAAGCAATGTGCTTTTTGTCAAGGATTACCAGGGCCTTGTGATCAGGATGGCCAACAAAGGGATAAGGGTGATTGGAGATAGCGATAAGCATGTGACGCTGCAGGTCAGCGCAGGAGAGGTCTGGGATGAACTGGTCAACTATTGCGTCCGTAACAATTTCGGGGGCCTGGAAAATCTTTCCATGATCCCCGGGTCAGCCGGAGCCGCTCCGATTCAAAACATAGGGGCTTATGGTGCAGAACTCAAAGACCATTTTAAAGCACTGGAAGCTGTTGATCTGAGCAGCGGGGAAAAAAGAAAGTTTTCCTTGTCAGAATGTGAATTTGCCTATAGGAACAGCATTTTCAAAAATGAAATGAAAGGTCAGTACCTCATACTCAACATCACCCTGGAACTTGATAAAGACCCCGGAATTCATACAGATTACGGGATTATTAAACAGGAATTGAAAGCGATGGATGTTGATAAGCCGGACATTAGGGCGATCAGGGATGCGGTATGTAATATCCGAAGCAGAAAACTACCTGACCCGGAGGAACTGGGAAACGGGGGGAGCTTTTTTAAAAACCCGGTGATCAGCAATGATAAGTATCACATGCTGAACAAAGATTTTCCCGCAATCGTTTCATTCCCCCAGGGGGATACTCATCATAAGCTGGCTGCAGGGTGGTTGATTGAGCAATGCGGGTGGAAAGGGTACCGCAAGGGTGATGCAGGCGTACATCAGAATCAGGCCCTGGTCCTGGTAAATTATGGAACAGCCAGCGGACAGGAAATACTGGACCTGTCCTTTGAAATACAAAAATCCGTAGATGAAATGTTCGGTGTAAAATTAGAACGAGAGATCAATGTAATCTGAGTTCTGGAAAAACCCTCTAGATCATTCCAATCAAGACAGAAACAGCCACCAATAAATCAGTACCCAATACGACCATTACATTCATGCCCATGGAGGGGATTAATTTTTGATTATCGTCACCATATTTAATAGCCGTCATACCCGCTTTAAATGCAATTGGCAATGGCAACAATGCCAGGTATAGCCAATAGGATGAGATTCCGGCAATTGGCAGGATTACAATCGTACCGAAGGTTGCTAAAAGGCCAAATGCGTAAATATAAGCAGCTGTCTTCTTCCCAAACCTGATCACCAGGTGATTTCTTCCGCCAATTTTATCGACTTCGGCATCAGGAAATTCATTTAACAACAATAACAGTGATGTCAGGATTCCCGGAGGAATAGAGATCAGCCAGACTTCCCGGGGAATCATCTCACCGAATGTCATTGATGGATTGGCAACCATAGCAATGTATGTGCCCAGGACAACCATGCTGCCAAGTGTAAGTCCGGCAAGAATTTCACCCATAAGGACCTTTGCCAGGAAATTGGTGTAAAAGAGTATGGTTAATCCGCCGATAAGTATGAATATCATAATCGACCAGTGCGAGACGATAGAGAAGTATATTCCAATGAAAAGTGAAAACAGCAGGGTGCCAATGGCTGCTGCCAGGACGCTTTTGGGTTTTGTGAAACCTTCAATAAGCATTTTGCTGCCACCACTGAAAGGTGTCTGAACAGTTTTAAAATCGATTTTGCTATGGAAATCCGAATATTCATTGAACATGTTTACAGAAACATGGGCTGAAACTACACCGAGTACCAATAAGATGGCATGTAAAACATTAAAATCACCTGTTGGGTTATATTTTGCAGCATAAGCCAGGCCAATTGCGACAAGTAATACGGCCAGAATCAAAAAGTTGGCTCTTGCCTGGGCAAGCCATATCTTCGTGTTATTCGGTTTGCTCATAAATGATAGGTTTAATAAGTTTTTATTCAAACATGCAAAGATAGCGTTTGTTTCATTCAGTTTATTGTTAAATTTGTTAATCTTCCAATAATGTATGTGATGAAACTCTTGTCGGGCAAAACCTGTCGAAGAACCTTTGCGTTCTTACGCGTAAACCTGGAAGCATTTATCTGGCTTGCAGCACTGGTGTCTTTTATTTTTCATGACCCGTCATCAGTACATTATTCATTATGTCCACTGCATAACCTGGGCATTGATTTTTGTCCGGGCTGTGGTTTAGGCCATGCGATTTCTTATTTCTTTCATGGAGATATCGTCCGGTCATTTGAGGCGCATCCCCTGGGAATTTTTGCCGTGGCTTTATTGTCCTATAGGATATTCAGTATTTTTCGAATGAATTATATCAATTATAAATTAATATTTAAATCTTAACAGGATGTCAAACATTTATCAATTTTTACCCGAACTTCAGGGCAGGGAACTCATACTTGTTCAGGGTCTTACAAAAGAATACACTGATGAGCAAGTCCAAACATTTGCCAATATATTCAGGACACGCAGAAGGGATCCACAGATGATCTTATTGACAACTCTGCTGGGTTTTGTGGTTGTTGCAGGTATACAAAGGTTCATGGTAGGCCAGATCGGTATGGGCCTTTTGTATTTATTTACCGCAGGTTTATGCCTGATTGGTACCATTATCGATCTTATCAATTACCAGGACCTTGCATTTGAATACAACCAACGGATTGCACGTGAAGTTGATGGGATTGTAAAGAGTTTGTAGGACAATAGTTTATATTTCCAGGGCACCAATCAGCTCATTGACATCATCTATCTGATGTCTTTCCAGGTATTCCTGTATGCCCTTAAGGATCTTAATGGATGCCCGGGGATCGATGAAGCTGGCTGTTCCAACCTGTATGGCACTTGCCCCGGCCAGCAAGAACTCAATGGCATCAGTGGCAGTCATGATGCCACCCATACCTATAACAGGTAAGTCTACAGCTTTATAGACATCCCATACCTGCCTGAGGGCGAGTGGCTTGATACAGGGTCCTGAAAGCCCGCCTGTTACAGTAGATAAAATTGGCTTTCTGGATTCGGCATCTATGGCCATACCCAAAAATGTATTCACCAGGGAAATGGAATCCGCACCGGCATCAGCGACAATCCTGGCCATCTCTCCAATATTGGTGACATTAGGTGAGAGTTTTACAATTAAGGTCTTATCGTAAACCTTTCTGACCGCGTTGGTCGCTTCAAATGCTGATTTTTTATTGATGCCAAAAGCCATTCCGCCTTCTTTTACATTGGGACAGGAGATATTCAACTCAATGGCTGGCATCTCATCCAATGTGTTCAGTTTCTCGGTAACACTGATGTAATCTTCAATGGTTGAACCATTGACATTGGCAATGATGTGGGTGTCCAGGTCTTTGATCCCGGGGAAAATATTGGCGATAAAATGGTCTATGCCTTTATTCTGCAAACCAACTGAGTTCAGCATTCCACTGGCTGTTTCTGCCATCCTGGGATAAGCGTTGCCTTCTCTGTTTTTCAGGGTAAGTCCTTTGACGAATATAGCTCCAAGTGTATTCAGGTCCATGAATTCAGCAAACTCCGCACCATATCCAAAAGTTCCGGATGCCGTGCTTACCGGGTTTTTGAATTCCAGGTCCTTGATTTTTACATTCAGGTTTACCATGCCAGGTCAAGTATGTTAAAAACAGGTCCTTCTGTACATACACACAGATTGCCTGTTGTGGTTTCCACGACGCAACATAAGCATGCTCCAAAACCGCAAGCCATAATATTCTCAAGAGAAGCTTCACAATCAATACTGTTTTTCTTTGCAATATTGGCAACCGCTTTCATCATGGGGTCAGGGCCACAGGTATAGATCTTATCAAATGCCCCCAATCCATTTTTAATGATGGAATGCCCGGTCACCATTCCCTTTTCACCAAGCGACCCATCTTCAGTGGTAATTTGAATATCTCCGTATTCAGCCAGTGCGTCGGTCAGCAGGATGTCTTTTTCTGCCCTGCCTCCGATGAGAAAGGTAATATTAGTATTTTCCTGACGGAGCTTCTTTCCCAGGAGAAGGAAAGGAGCGACACCTGAACCGCCTCCAATGACCAGTACATTTTTTCCATTGACCAGTTTGAAGGAATTTCCAAGGGGATAAATGATATTGATATTATCTCCCGGCTTTAAATTACCCAGGATCCTGGTCCCCTTCCCAATCACTTTAATATAAAAAGAGATCGAGTTTCGCTCATGGTTTACATCGTATATGGAAAATGGCCGGCGCAGGAATACTTCAGGCGTATGATCAACCCTGATTTCTGCAAAATTACCCGGAAGAACCTCTGGCAGTTTTGTTGCCGCACAACATTCCAGCAGGTAATTCTCATTGTTGAGCCAGGTCAGGCCGGTGACTTCAAAGTCTTCAATCCTTTTCATCAACAGCTGTTGCTTTATCATCATCCTTCTCAGCTGCCTTTTCTTCTTTTTCTTCCTCCGTAAAGTCAAGTAATTTATGTCCATGTAACTGGTTGTACCAATAGATGACTTTCTTGATATCGGAGTTGTAAACCCGTTCCTGGTCATAATCCGGCACTGCCTCCAGGAAAAACGCTTTCAGTTTCTGAGGATCACTTTTGTGGTCTATGGCTTCTTTGCCTTCCAGCTGTTCATGGATTTTTCTGAAGACGTCTTTCAAAGGCATATCATCATCTTCCGTAAAGATGCTGATCTCTTCAAGAGAGCTGATTTTCTCATGGGCAAAAACAGGAAACTTTTTCTGGCTTTCCAGCGATTCGACAAGCACACCGTTTTTCGTTTCGGTAAGCATCTTGTATAATCCGGGCTTTCCGGAGATGGCTAAAATTTCGGACAGATCCATAAATCAAATTTTAAGCAAAATTAATAAAAATTGAGAAGCCGGGATGGATAATCTTATTTTAAGCAAAGGTTTGCAGGTCGTATAATTTCCGGTATATCCCATCATCTTTAAGCAATTGCTCATGATGGCCACGCTCCACAATCTCACCCTTTTGTAAAACAATGATTTCGTCTGCATGCTTAATGGTGGATAAGCGGTGAGCGATTACGATAGAGGTCCTGTTCGACATCACCTTATACAGGGCATCCTGTACCAAGCGTTCAGATTCGGTATCCAGAGAGGAAGTGGCTTCGTCCATGATCAGGATCGGAGGATTGCGCAAAACAGCCCGGGCAATGCTGATCCTTTGCTTTTGCCCACCGGAGATCTTGGTCCCACGGTCGCCAATATTGGTTTGATATCCCTCAGGCATCTGCGTGATAAACTCATGGGCATTGGCCACCTTTGCGGCTTCTATCACATCTTCTTCGCTTGCATCAACCTTGCCGAAAGCAATATTATTAAAAACGGTATCATTGAAAAGGATGGATTCCTGGGTAACCATACCCATCAAGCCCCTGAGGTCGTTTATCTTATAGTCCCTGATATCGACATCATCGATCAAAATAGCACCTGCAGTAGGATCATAAAACCGGGGTAAAAGATCTACCATTGTTGATTTACCCCCACCAGACTGTCCTACCAGGGCGATGATCTTTCCTTTTTGAACCTTGAGAGAAATATTGTTCAGGACGGGATTCGTTTCATATTGAAAACTCACATCCCGGTACTCCAATTCATGGTTGAAAGTGGGTTTTGTCCTGGCATCAGGTTTTTCTTCAATGATTTCTTCGGCGTCCATGATCTCAAATACCCTGTCGGCAGAGGCAATCCCTTTCTGAATGCTGTAAAATCCTGTGGCAAAAGTTTTCGCCGGCGGAATAATCTGTGAAAAGACAAGGATATAAGTGATGAATATTTCTGCATTGATGCTGCCGCTATCAGAGAGTACCAGTTTACCCCCAAACCATAATACCAGGATAATCACGATAGATGAAAAGAATTCGCTCAAGGGAGAAGAAAGATCCCTTCTGCGGTATATGCTTACTGACAGTTTAGAGTACTGGTCGTTTTGCTTTGTGAATTTCAGGTTCAGGAAGTCGATGGCATTGAATGCCTTGATGATCCTGAGTCCCGAGATAGATTCCTCAATGGTGGATAACATGCCTGCAAACATGGTCTGGCCAATCTTTGAGGTCTTCCTCAGGGTTTTTCCAATCAACCCGATCAAATAGCCGGTAACCGGCAATACAATGATGACAAATAATGTTAACTCCGGGCTCATGCTTAAGAGAAAAATAAAGTAGGCTATGATGGTGATGGGGTCCCTGATAAGCATCTCCATATAGTTCATGATGGAAAAGTCAACTTCCTGGATGTCAGTCGTAATGCGGGCAATGATGTCGCCTTTTTTTCGCTGAGAATAAAATGCAAGGGGCAAGATGAGCAGTTTAGTAAATACTTCCTTTCTCAGGTTCTTGATCGCCCCGATCCG